>NZ_JAVRBR020000001.1:0-38854 GCF_034531165.2 Dendronalium sp. ChiSLP03b
ATTGCCATAGAGCGAACACGGGTGAGTAATTCGCTAAAACTGGGGTTGCCTGTCAAGCTGGTACGCATGACTAAAGTATTGACAAAAAAGCCAATTAACCCTTCTATTTCAGAGCGATCGCGGTTAGCAATTGGCGAACCTACCAAAATGTCTTCTGTACCTGTATAGCGGTAAAGCAGGGTATCAAATGCTGCCAACAGCATCATAAAGAGGGTACAACCTTGCTCTTGGCTGAGTTTTGTCAGCTTACTAGTTAGTTCAAGAGAAAGTGCAAACTCTTGATGTGTCCCGTGGTAAGTTTGCACTGCTGGTCTAGGTCGGTCTGTGGGGAGTGACAATAAGGCTGGTGCGTCTTTTAGTTGTTGTTGCCAGTAACTCAATTGGCTTTGTAGTACTTCCCCTTGTAACCATTGTCTTTGCCAAATTGCGAAATCTGCATATTGAATCGGCAGTGGCGCTAAAGGTGAGCCTTTACCTTGAGAATAAGCATTGTACAGTGCTATTAGTTCTTGGACAAATACACCCATTGACCAGCCATCACTCACAACATGGTGCATACACACTAACAAGACGTATTCCGTCTCCGACAGCACTACTAATGTCGCCCTGATTAATGCTTCCTTTGCCAGGTTAAAAGGTTGAGTAACTTGTTGTTGTGCTAATTGTTGGCTAGTAATTTCTTGTTCGCCTGTGGATAAATACTTCAAGTCAACAACTGAAACTGTCCAAGTAGTTTCTGTTTGAATAATTTGAGAAGGTTTTCCATCAACTGTAATGAAGTTGGTGCGTAACGCTTCGTGGCGATGAATAATCTCTTGTAAGCTTTGTTCTAAGGCTACTTGATTCAAATTTCCCACTAGACGCAAAGCCATAGGAATGTTGTAAAAGGGGCTGTTAGGCTCGAATTGGTCTAAAAACCACAGACGCTGTTGTGCATAAGACACTGGTAATTCTGCATCCCTTGTCCGCCTTAAAAGTGGCGGGGAAGTTAGTTCTAAGTCCTGTTGCTGTAACTGCCCAATCGATCGCGCTAATTCTGCAACTGTGGCTCTTGCAAACAACTCACGCAATGGTAATTCTACTTTAAAGCTGGTGCGAATGCGTGAAAGCAGTTGCGTTGCTAGTAGCGAGTGTCCTCCTAATTCAAAGAAGTTATCATGTATGCCCACTTGGTCTAATTTCAGCACTTGCGCCCAGAGAAGTGCCAGCATTTCTTCAACTGGAGTGCGCGGGGCAACAAATTTTTCTAGCAGTGTGCTGTCTAACTCTGGTGTTGGCAGGGCGCGGCGGTCTACTTTCCCGTTAGAGGTGAGGGGTAAGGATGGAAGCAGCACAAAAGCACTTGGCATCATGTACTCTGGCAGCTTTACTTTGAGAAAGTGGCGCAATTCTACGACTGTGGGAGATTGTTCTGTCTGCGGCACTACATAAGCAACTAAACGTTTGTCGCCCGGTTCATCCTCCCGAACCACCACCACACTTTCCCAAATGGCTGGATGAGAAGCTAGTAATGCTTCAATTTCTCCTAACTCAATACGGAAACCGCGAATCTTGACTTGGTTATCGATGCGTCCTAAATACTCTAACTCGCCATTGGGCAAATACCGCGCTAAATCACCTGTTTTATATAAAAGTGCTGAGTGCTGAATTCCCCCTCTGCTTTCTGCTCCCTGCTCCCTGCCACTGTGAAAAGGGTTAGGGATAAATTTCTCTTTTGTCAACTCAGGGCGATTCAGATAGCCACGTGTCACCCCTTCGCCACCAACATACATCTCACCAGGAACGCCTATCGGCACTGGCTGAAAATATTCATCTAGTACATATACTTGTAAGTCGGGTATTGGGCGACCAATGACACTAGCTGTGTGATTTAAATCGGCTTTGCTCAATGGGCGGTAAGTGACGTGTACAGTGGTTTCTGTAATCCCGTACATATTCACTAATTGAGGCAAGGAGTCGCCATGTCGCTCAAACCAAGGTTGTAAACTCTTCAGTTCTAAAGCTTCGCCACCAAATATGACTAGGCGTAAGTTCAAGGAGGGGGCAGGGGAAAATGTTATTGACTGTTCTGCTTGAATTAACTGACGGAAAGCTGAAGGGGTTTGATTGAGAATTGTGACTTTCTCTTGACACAATAACTTATAGAAAGATTCAGGCGATCGCGTCACCAAATAAGGCACTACTACCAATCGTCCACCATACAGCAAAGCACCCCAAATTTCCCATACGGAAAAGTCGAAAGCATAAGAGTGGAACATTGTCCACACATCATCTTGATTGAATTTATACCAAGAGTCTGTCGCTGCAAACAGACGAGTGACATTCTTGTGATTGACTAAAACGCCTTTGGGTTTACCTGTGGAACCGGAAGTGTAGATGACATAAGCTAAATTATTCGGCGTTGTGGTGTTTTCTGGGTTTTTGTTGCTATGTTGCGCTATGGTTGAGCGATCGCTATCTATGCAAACAAGCTGTGCGCTATACTCTGGTAGTTTGTTGAGTAATTCTTGTTGGGTGAGTAGCACCTGAATCTGAGCATCTTCTAACATGAAACTCAAGCGGTCTTGGGGATACTCAGGATCAAGTGGCACATAAGCACCACCCGCTTTGAGAATGCCTAGCATTCCCACGATAGTTTCTAAGGATCGCTCTACACACAACCCAACCAAGGTATCTGATTTTACACCCAAGGAGCGTAAATAATGTGCTAACTGGTTAGCGCGAGTATTCAACTCGTAGTAAGTCAGTTGTTGATTCTCAAATACCACAGCTACAGCATTGGGTGTACGCTCTACCTGTGCCTCAAACAACTGATGGATACATTTATCCTGAGAATAATCGGCTTGAGTGTTGTTCCACTCTACTAATAACTGCTGTTGCTCAGGTTGTGTCAATAGGGGCAATTGGGAAATTGGCTGTTGTGGATTTGCCACAATCCCTTCAAGTAACGTTACAAAATGCCCTACCATTCGGGTAATTGTGCTGGCATCAAAAAGGTCAGCATTGTACTGCAAAATCCCAGCTAAAGAAGAATTTCCTTCTGAGAGCGTCAAATTTAGATCAAACTGACCCTGCATCTGAGGAATGTCAAAAGGTTTGAGGATAAATCCTTCTTTTTCTACTCCACCTTTTAACAAAAGTTTTTCTGTATGCTTAAACTGCCCCAAATTCTGGAAAATAAAGTTGAATACAGTTTGAAAAATTGGAGAGCGACTGGAGTCGCGCTGTGGCTGCAATCGCTCTACTAATAAAGCAAAGGGAAAATCTTGATGTGCTAGTGCTTGTGATACTGTGTGACGAATTTGAACCAGAAATTCCCTAAAACTGTGATTTCCTGAGAGATTTGCCCTTGTAACAACTAGACCGACAAAGTAGCCGACAATTGAGGCAAATTCTGTCTGAGTTCTACCCGAAGTAGGAACACCAACTAGAATATCCTCTTGCCCTGTATAACGATACAGGAGAACCTGATATGTCGCTAGAAGTAGGATATATTGGGTAACGCCTTCTTTTTGAGCTAATTTTTTGAGTTTTTCGCTAAGGTCTGGGGAGAGGTTAAAGTTATACGAAGCACCGTTATAGGTTTGGATGGGTGGTCGTGGCCGGTCTGTGGGCAAATTGAGTACAGGTAATTCTCCTGCTAGTTGTTGCTGCCAGTAATTCCAGAGCTTTTCTCCTTGGGGAGTAGTTAATAATTCTCTTTGCCAACTAATGAAATCAATGTAAGAGTGCTTTAGCGGAGTTAGAGATGGCTGATTCCCCGACTCTAGTGCAGGATAGCTTGTGATTAATTCTTCGAGCAGTGATGCCATCGACCAACCATCAAAAGCAATATGATGTATTGACATCAACAGGATGTGTTCCTGTGGTGAAGAAGTGAATAAACGCACCCGGATTACTGGCCCATTTTCGAGGTCGAAGGGTTGCTTATATTCCCGAATAACTCTTTGCTCAAGTTCCTGCTCGCCCCAACTGGAGACATTTATTTGTTGAAAATCTGGTAGCTGGCTTGGATGAATCTGTTGAACAACTTGATTACCTTGCTTGGAAAAAGTGGTACGCAACTGGGGATGGCGGTCAATCAGGAGTTGGAAAGTTTTTTGCAAAGTCGTGACATTTACCTGCGAACAAATACGACAAGTAAACGCCATATTGTAAGCTGGACTTTCAGGTGCTAATTGCCACAAGAACCACAGAGCTTGTTGACCGTAGGAAAGAGGATAAGTATTTAAAATATCTGGGCGATCGCGTAGTAAGTGTAAAATCTCAGTTTTGTACTGCTGTAGTTGAGCAACTACATCAGCAGTTAACAGCGACTTAGAACCACCAATACGTAATTTTTCTCCGTCATGCCCTAACTTAACCCCTTTAAAAGAAAGGTCTTGTAAAAATTCAACCAAGCTCATAGTTCTAACTCCACCCAATCGCTGTTTTCCAGATTTACTAATTGAAATTGCTCGCTATCTTTGCTCTGGCTTTCTTGAGCAAATTCATCATCAACATCTAGGGGAAAAATTTGTAATGCCAAATAGTCAGCCAGCTTTGTAACCGTAGGATAATCAAAAGCTAAATTTGCGGGTACAGAGCATTTTAAAGAGTTTTGCAGACGGTTTCGCAACTCAACAGCAGTCAGAGAATCCATTCCTAGCTCAAAAAACCCTTGTTCAATATCTCTGTTTGAGAGATTACGCCCTAGCACTTTAGCAACTTGTGAGGAAATATGCTCAATTAAAAGCGATTGGCGATCGCTTGCATTAGCCATTTCTAATCGAGTCCGAAAATCAGATTGTTCAACTTTCTTGGCTGTATGGGTGAAGTTAGCAAAGAACGGGGAACCGAAACTCGATTTCCTCAAAAATTCCGACCAGTTAAAGGGTATTACCGCTACTTGGGCAGAAGATTGATTCAACAATTGCTCTAGTACAGCTAATCCCTGTTGAGGAGAAATTGTACCAATACCACTCATCTGTAGGCGATTTTGATTTCGGCTATCTAAATTAGCTGCCATGCCCACTTGCGACCAAGGCCCCCAGTTAATACTTATTCCTGGCAAACCCAAAGCTTGGCGATAGTGGGCTAAGGCATCCATAAAAGCATTAGCGGCTGCATAGTTGCCTTGTCCTGTAGAGCCAATCAACGAACTCATCGACGAGAAACAGACAAAAAAGTCTAGTGGTAGATGTTGGGTGAAGGTATGGAGATTCCATGCACCTGCTACCTTGGGAGCCATGACTTCTCCAAAGCGATCTAAGGATTGCTGCTGCAATACTCCATCATCTAAGACTCCTGCTGTATGTATAATCCCCTTGAGTGGCGGTAGCTCCAAGTGGATTTTTTCTACCACCTCAGCCACTTGATGAGCTTGAGACACATCAGCTTTGACAACTAGCACCTTTGCCCCTAACTTCTCAAGGGTGGTGATGCGTTCTTGTGCAGTCAAAGATGCTTCATGCCGTCCAGTCAATACTAGATGTCGCGCTCCTTTTTCCACTAGCCACTGGGCAACCTCTAAACCTAAAGCACCAGTACCTCCGGTTATCCAGTAACTACCATCTAGGTTTACGGATGGTAATGTTTCGAGAGCTTTTCGTCGCACTAGGCGTGCCACATAACGTACACCTTGACGATAAGCAACTTGGTCTTCTGTATCAGCAGAGCATATTTCTGACCACAGCGATGGCTGCGCCAACGTCAAAGACGAACGCAAATTTTCCTCATCGGCAGCTAAATCTAAACGCACACATTGTAGTTCGGGATGCTCTAAGGTGATGACTCTACCTAATCCCCACAATGCCGCCCCAGTAAGTTGAACTGGTTGTGGCGATGGGCTATCTACCGCTTGAGTACCACGAGTCACCAACCATAGCCGAGGAGGTGTTTGGAAGTTGGCTTGCACCACAGCTTGCACTAGGTGTAAGACACTGCCGCAATTTAGAAGTTGTTCTTGTTCTAAAGCTGCCAGGGAGTTTTGCGATCGCTCTTGGTAACTCCACAGATGAATGATATTGCTGATTGGATATTGGCTGACGGCACTGATTAATTTTTGCCAGTGATCTGGGAGACTGGGATCGATTTGATAATGTCGCTGGTCAATTTTCTGATAGCTAACACCAGCAGACACTAGGATATAATCGGCTCCTTGTTGTTGTAATTGGTTAGCCAGTTGTTGCCCTAATCCTTCTGGGTCAGCCAAAATCAGCCAACAGCCACCAGGAACAGCAACCGATTGACTTTTTTCCACCGCTTGCCATTCAATTTCATAAAACCAATCTGCGACATCTTGCTCCAGAGAATGCAGTAAGGACTTGCGAGTCACTTTTTTGGCTTCTAAACCTGTGATGTCTGCAATCAACTGTCCGCTAGCATCAAAAAGTCTAATATCTACTACTAGCTTGTCAGGATTGGAGTCATCTGACTGGCGCTGAAGTATATGACACCATAACTGCTGATTTTGGGGGCGTTGGTAAATCTGGAAACGCTCAACTGCGAAGGGTACAGATGTCTCATCGTCAGAGAAGAAAATGCAGATTAGTTGCAAGCAAGAGTCCAGAAGACCCGGATATAATTGATAATCTTCTAAACCATCTACTAGGTCAAGCCATTTGAGCTTGGCTAGGGCTTCTCCTTCTCCACACCAGACACAATCAAGCCACTGGAAGCTAGGCCCCAATAGAAGCTGACGCTTCTGCAAATTTTGGTAAATTTCGAGTGCAGCTATTTGTCGAGTACAGCGTAACTGGATTTCTTGGATGGGGACAATTTCTGGTTTGCTGGGGTTGCTTTGAATTTTCCCTGTAGCATGGACTAGCCACTCACTAACCTGAGTACTACCATTCGGTACTGCATCAAAGCTTATGAGTTGGAAAGATGCACCACTCTCTTCAAAAGACAGCACCAGCTGCACCGTGCGTGCTTTCTCTTCGGGGATAGCCAATGCCTGCGGGAAAATTATATTTTCTAACAGACACGCCTCATTAGCGAAAGTCAGCTCTGCTGCACTAAATATTAGGCAGAGATGACAAGCTCCAGGTACAACAACTTTGTTATATAGTTGATGTTCTGCTAAAAACGGTAGAGTTTGAGTACTGAATTCAGTTTCAAACAAGATTTCCTTGCTCAAGGGCAACTGGAGCTTTTTGTCTAGTAATGGATGCAGTTTTGCTGGTTGTAGCTGTTGATGCCGATGCGGAGTATTTTCAATCCAATAGCGTCGTCTTTGAAATGGATAGGTCGGTAGTGCAACTTTGCGGCGAGAATAATCTTGCTCAAGTCCTAACCAATTAACTTTGCCTCCGGCTACGTATAACTCACCTAAACTAGAAAGCAGTTGTTGCCATTCTGGTACTCCCTCACGTAAAGAAGGTAGCCATAAACCCTGATTATCTGGCAAGCATTGACGACCCATGCCTAACAAAATCGGTTTCGGCCCGATTTCTAAGAACACTTGATATCCAAGCTGGTGCAATGTCTGCATACTATCAGCAAACCGCACTGGTTGACGGATATGATTCACCCAGTATTGTGGCGTTGTGATGCGATCGCCTGCAATTTCTCCAGTAACATTAGATACTAATGGAATCTGTGGCTGATTGTAGGTTACTTGATTGGCGATCGCTTCAAACTCAGCTAACATCGGTGTCATCAACGGGGAATGGAAGGCATGGGATACTTGCAAACGCTTTGTCTTGATTCCTTGTGCTTCTAGTTGCTGACAAACAACGGCGATATCTTCCCTAGTGCCAGAAATTACTACACTTTCGGGGCCATTGATGGCTGCTATTGTCACCCGTTGATTATAGGCTGCAAGAACTTCTCTCACCTTCGCTTCTGAAGCCATCAGGGAAACCATTTCACCCCCAGATGGTAACTGCTGCATCAACCGTCCCCGATGGGCAATGAGTTTTAGCCCATCTTCCAGCCTGAAAACACCCGCTACAGTTGCAGCCACATACTCACCAACGCTATGCCCCATTACTACATCTGGCTCAATTCTCCAGGATTTCCAAAGTTGATACAGGGCATACTCAATCGCAAATAGCACAGGTTGAGTATATGCAGTTTGATCCAGCAGATGCTCAAGACCTTGGCTAGAATACAGTACCTCTAACAAAGAATGCTCTAGATAAGGGCGAAGAATTTCATCACACTGCTCTAAAGTTTGGCGGAAGATGGGTTGAGTGTCGTACAGTTGCCGCCCCATGTTGATATATTGAGAGCCTTGTCCAGTAAACAAGAAGGCTATTTTTAGTGACTTGTTATTGGACTGGACGCTTTTGGAAGATGTCAAATCAGCAAGTTGCTCTACCAATTGCTCCCTAGAGTTAGCCACAAAAGCCAGACGGTGGTTAAAATGCTCCCGCCCTGTATTCGCCGTATAGCAAACATCTGCAATAGATACTTCCGGATTCGATGTCAAAAATTCTCGATAACGGTGTCGCAATTCTCCTAAAGCCTGTTCATTCTTTGCTGAGAGGGCGAGTAGGTGGTATGGACGCTCCCCTGCTCCCTGTCCCCTGCTCCCTGTCCCCTGCTCAAACAGAGGTGCTTCTTCCAGAATCACATGGGCATTAGTACCACCGATGCCCAAAGAATTGACCCCAGCACGACGGGGATAACCTTGGGTATGCCAATCCTTCAAAGTAGTATTAACGTAAAAAGGCGTATTGGGTAAATCTAGCTGAGGATTGGGTTGTTCAAAGTGCAGGCTCGGTGGAATTTTTTTATGGTATAGTGACAAGACTGTTTTCATAAAACCAACTACACCAGAGGCAATCTGGAGATGACCGACATTGGTTTTTACTGAACCGATCGCACAAAAGTTTTTTGACTGCGTACTAGCACGAAATGCTTGAGTCAGTCCGCCAATTTCAATCGGATCTCCTAAAGGTGTTCCAGTTCCATGTGCTTCTACGTAACTGATGGTGTCTGCATCAATTCCAGCCATCGCCATTGCTTCTGTAACCACAGATGCTTGACCATCTCCATTAGGAGCCATGTAGCCAACTTTTGTACCACCGTCATTGTTAACGGCTGAACCTTTAACTACAGCATAGATGTGGTCGCGATCGGCGATCGCATCTTCCAACCGCTTCAAAACCACAATCCCCACACCACTACCAAAAATAGTCCCCTGAGCTTGTGCATCAAAAGCTCGACAATGACCATCTGGCGTAACAATCATTCCCTCTTGATACAAATGACCAATTTTTTGTGGGGCATTCACAGAAACCCCGCCAGCTAAAGCCATGTCACTTTCGCCACTCAGCAAGCTAGCGCAAGCCATGTGAATTGTCACTAGGGATGTAGAGCAAGCGGTTTGCACATTCACACTCGGCCCAGTCAAATTGAGTTTGTAAGAAATCCGTGTGGTTAAATAATCCTTATCATTAGCAACCATCATCTGCAAACCACCCATCGAATCTGTGGTTGCTACTTGCAGATTATCGTTAATATCTAGCTGATGGCGGTTGGGATAAACATTATTCAGTAAATAAGTGTTCATCACCGCGCCAGCATAAATCCCGATCGCACCATCATAGGTCAGAGGATTATAACCAGCAGTTTCTAAGCTTTCCCAAGCACATTCGAGTAAAAGACGCTGCTGAGGATCTAGTAATTCTGCTTCTTTTGTGCTATAGCCGAAGAAATCAGCATCAAAAGATTCCACATCCGATAATATTGGCTTGGCTTTGACGTAGTTAGGATTTTTTACCAGTGCCGGATCTACACCTGCGGCAATAATTTCTTCATCGCTGAAAAACGAAATCGATTCTACGCCATTGCATAAATTTTGCCAAAATTCATCAATATTATTAGCACCGGGAAAACGACATGACATGCCGATGACAGCAATATCCGATGTATTAGCAGTGTGGCGAGAACTACGAACTTTGGCGCGTTTTTGACCTTGGACTACAGAAGGTGATTCTGTTTGCCCTTGACTTAAGTACTTAGCTAAGGTGCTGATGCTGGGATATTTAAACATATCCACAATCGACACTGGAATCTGGAAGAACTCTTGCAATTTACTCTGAGCCTGTACCAGAAGTAGTGAATGTCCCCCTAGCTCGAAGAAGTTATCATGAATACCTACTTCTTCAAGACCCAACACTTCTTGCCAAATCTGCGCCACTTGACGTTCAACGTCTGTTACTGGTTGTGCTTGGTCATTGGCGCTTTCGTGCAACTCGCCTCTGGTGAGCTTGTCTAGATCGATGATGCCTGTCTTAGTTAACGGCATCTGTTGTAGCTGCACAAAATTGCAAGTGCTGGGTGTACCATAGCGATCGCGCACCACTAATTTAGATAATTGCTCCCCAACTGAGGAATTACTAGCGGTAAAATAAGCAGTTAATTTTTCCAGAGGGTAAGTATCTTCTACATAGCTGCGGATATATCGGTTACTGCCATCTAATCCCACTAGCAATTGCACCTGATTATGATGTAAACCAATGAGCAAAGAATACAGCCCTTGTCGTGCAGATATGGAATAATATCCTTTGGTTTGAGCCAACTTGCTTCTTTGGTAGTCCTGGCTAATGCCGAGGCCATCCCACAGACTCCAGCTAAAGCAATGGCTCTTTAACCCTTGAGTGCGCTGATAATGTGCAAAACTCTCTAGAAACTGATTAGCTGCGACAAATGTGCCGACAGTAGCGCCTCCTAAGAAACTACTTACCGAAGAAAAGCTGATAAAAACTGCTTGGGGATCATCTAGTAGTAGTTGATTTAGCACCCAAGCTCCTCCAACTTTTGAGCGTAAGGCTGCTGACCAACTTTCGTGGCTTTCTTCGATGAGCGATCGCTCCTGGTAAGATCCTGCTAGATGCAACACCCCGTCTAATTGGCATCCCCAGCTAGACTTTGCCTGTTCAACCATCTGTTGCAAAGCTGGCAAATCGCAGACATCCATTGCCTCATAGAGGATTTCTCCACCCAGCCTTTCTAGTTCTTGATAAGCCGCAATTTTCTGAGATATGGCATTAGACTGTCCTGTGTAGTTGTGCCATGTACTTCTTTGGGGTAGTTCAGTTTTACCAACCAACAGCAGCCGTGCTTTGTAATACTTCAGTAAATACTTAGCAATTTCAACACCAACACCCCCAAGACCACCACTGATTAAATACATTCCACCTGGTTTAAAAGCAAAATCTTGCTTTTGTGTGGAGGAAAAATCTACTTTCTCTAATCGAGGAATCCAACGCTGTCCTTGGCGATAAGCTACCTCAGATTCTCCTGATAACATCTGCAACTCTTGCAGAACGCACTCTGCATTCACCGCAGTTTCATCTACTGTCAAATCTAGATGACGACTAGACAATCCTGGTATTTCCTGTTCGATTACTTTCAGTAACCCCAGCAGTGGTGATTTTTCATAAGCAATTTCGTCACCAGGTGATGTAAACTGCGTATAATTGGAAACTACTAACAGTTCAACAGAACGTTGAAATTTCTGGATATTAGCTAACGCTTTAATTAAGGATAGGAGACTATAAGCACCAGAAGTTTGAGCCTGTTCCAAGGACTCTAAGCTGGAAACCTCATTAATACAAGTGTCATAAGTCCATAGGTGCAAAATTCTATCGATTTGAAAGCCCTTGGCTGACAGAGCAGATAGCAAACGCTGATAATGTTCGGGATTATTTGGCGCAATTTGATAGCGGTTATTGCTCAGTTGCTTAAAGTCTACTCCTGCTTCAACACCAACCCACGACAACCCCTGTTTTTGGAGTTCTGCACCCAAATATTCCCCTAGTCCCAATTGGTCGAGAAATACCAGGAAGTTACCATTAATTGTAGACTTTTGGCTTACAGGCGCTTTTGGTCGCCATGTTTTACGATAAAACCAGCCTGGCAGTAAGTTGGGATTATCTAAATTGATGCCTAACTGTTGAATAATACTATCGAATTCACCAGCCACAAACCTCTTGCTTAATTGCGATCGCTGAATTTTACCAATTGCAGTCTTGGGAATCATTTCCTTTTTCACAGGAATGATGTAATTTGGATTAACCCCAATATTTTTAACAACTGCTCCACGAATCTTTTTGATTAGTTCTTTTAACAAGGTCTGCTCGGAAATAGCAGAATTAAAAAAGATTGCTAACCGATCTGCGTTACTACCAGAAAGTTGCACGGCACAGGCAGCCGTATAAGATATCTCTACGCCCTCAACTTCTTCAACTACTGATTCAATTTCATGGCTGTAATAGTTGATGCCATTAATAATGATGTCATCTTTATCTCTGCCAGTCAGTATGATACGTCCTGACTTGATATAGCCGATATCTCCAGTATTAAACCACCCATCAAGAGTAAAGGCTTCGCGGTTACGCTCTGGATTTTTGTAGTAACCAGAGGTCACAGAAAGCCCTTTAACTTGAAATTTCCCAATTACTCCTTCAGGAACGACTTGGTTATTTTCATCAGTGATGCGAATCGATGCTCCGGGAATTGGTGGCCCGAGTTCTACAAATGACATTTCATCTGATGATGTTAAGAGAGAGAAACCATCAGACCAAGTGATTCCTGAGCAAGTCTCAGACATCCCAAAAGCTGGATGAATGGCGTTAGGTGGTAAACCATGCCGTTGGAAGAGCTTAAGAAAACTACGTGCTGTTTTCGGTACGATTTGCTCTCCAGCGTTCACTAGAAAGCGCATAGAAGATAAATCCCATGGGCGCTGATTTATTTCACTAGCGCGTTCATTGAGTAAGGAAAAAGCGAAGTTTGGGGCCCAAGAAACCGAGCTTTTGTGGCGTTGAATCAATTCCAACCAGCGAATAGGATTTTGCAGAATATATTCTGTAGATACATGGATTTGCTTGCAACCTAAATCAACTGCCATCAGTCCCAGAAATACAATTGCACCCACATGCTCTAATGGCATCCAGTTCAAAACAATGTCATCACTGGAAAAATTGTTCATTTGGGCTGTGCCAGCCGTCATACTTAAGAGATTGCGATGAGTTAACATCACACCTTTAGGAAAACCAGTACTACCTGAAGTGAGTAATAGTAGTGCTAAATCATCTTGGTCACTTTGATGAATATTTCTATCTGGTTGGTTTTGGCGTAAGTTATCTACTGTCTCAACTTGAAAGTTTTCTATATTTAAAAGTACTGGTAACTCCCGAAGGCTTTGAACTAATTTTGAGCTTGTCAGAACAATAGGTTGCTCTAGCATCTGCCAAGCATTGTGTAATTTATTAACAGCGCTGTTAACCTGCTCATAGGCAGGTGCGATAGAAACTGGTACGGGAATAAAACCGCCCAGTATACAGCCCCAAAACGCGGGTATGAAATCTTGACTGAGATCAATTTGAAATATTACTTTGTCTAGTGGCTTTAAACCTAACTTTCTTAAACCAGCTAATATCTTTTGAGCATCTAATAGTAAATCTTTATAAGATTGAATAATCTCGGAACCATCAGATTGAATATAAACCAGTTCTTTTTCTGGAAATTGAAGAGCTGTCTTTTGCAGTGCTTCCCAAAGAAGTTTTGGAGCATTTTTTTCTCGCTTGAGTTCTCTGCCATGACTAATAGCTAGCTGAATTGAACTGGAATTTTGATTGATAGTTGAGCGGGTAAATTGAGATGCAACTGAAGTATTATTTTCTTCACTTGTAAGAGTTTTATAGTCACCAAGTAAGTCTGATAGACGTAGTGACTGCTGCTGCTTGAGGTGTTCTTGAACTACTACTGCTACTTGCTTAACTTCAGGTACTAACTGTATTTGCTCTGACCATCGCTGTACAAGGCTTGCATCTCTTACTTTCAAATGACTTAAGGTAGTTTCATCTATCTGTCCCGATGGAGTCAACGGTAGAGTGGAGACTGGCACAATCGCCTTCGGTATTAATTCGCTAGACAGAATTGTTTGCAAGTAAGATAGCAATTGTTCTGGTACAAATAAACCTGATGGAACTACATAAGCAACTAAATCTTGTTTTAAATTTTCTGTCTGCTTCTCTATGACTACACAATCGTCAACAGCCGAACTTGACCGGATAGCAACTTCTACTTTTCTACAACATGTAAAACTTTTATTATTTGAATTTACTAAAAGCTGACTATGATTGTCTAACTGCATTAGCTTGTATATCCTTCTTAAAGACAGTTACCAGTTATCAGTTGTGTGTTTATCCTTGGGTTTGAGTCCCCCACTAGAAGAGTGGTTCGCGTTGGTGGCGGGTCTAAACCTACGCCGATACGCCTTCACTGATTGATAACTGAATCAGTGATAACTGATTTAAAATCATTTCTCAATAATTGCAACTGTTTTCGGAATCTCTATTTCTTGAGCATTAGTACTTGACTCTAAGCTAAGTCCATTTTTCAGTTTGATGTTTTAGCTCCTCTGTAATCGGTAAATCTTTAATTTATTTAATAAGAAATTGAACAGATTTGGTTTTGTTACGTTCTTTATAAATAGCTTTGACAATGGCTTTAAGTCCATATCCTGCTACAGCATCCCTACAACCGTTATTAGACCAACTAGCTTTATACCTCCGACGATGCCAAACGGCCCTCCCAACACTGTGATGGCAGATGCAACCGCAGCAGAACTAACCCTTGGTGTGACTGATGACTTTACTCTTTTTTGATAAAAACTAATCATTGTTGAAACAAACTTACTTTCTTTAAATTAACATACTGAAAATTTCAACTAAAGAATAATCTCATTTTTCTCAATAAAATGCAACAGCATTCCAACAAGACAGTTAAGACAGTTAAGACAGTTAAGACAGTTAAGACAGTTAAGAAATCAATCGCTAACAAGTAATGTTGTTCGCAAAGATTTAAAGCATAATACTTCTATAAATTTAAATAAATATTTAGATAAATATGTTGACTATAAAACCCAAACAAACTATGTTTTTTATACTAATGGTCATAAATTTTGGATATTTGGGCAATAATTGAAAGTTTTCAAGATTGCAATGAATTATAATTTTGAGTAAATTATTAAGTTTATCTTACCCAACTGGTCGGGTCAGAGTGGATTACATTACTGTACCGCTCTCCCCTAAGAACCCCGCATGACTATTACTCACATCTTGCACCTGGAAATATGGATGTCAAAACCACAACTACGTGTAAGAGGAATTAGTCGTTCAATCTCAAGTAAAAGAAGAGACACGACTATTTAAGGGAAAATAGATTCAAGTGCAGTTTGTGCAGCCTCACCCCAATCAGGTGATAATGGCAGTTAAGTGGATAAATAAGTCCAATGAGCAATAAGGTAAGCAGTTAGAGAAAGGATGAACCAGCAATACATCCCAAGCAGAGTACCTTGCCCAAAACGATGTAAGCCGAAGCGATGTTTTCCCTGTGTTTATCCCTGAGTGCCTGTGATATTGCTTTGGTCTGATTACTATCGAACAGATGTTGCCCTTCGTAACAAAAGCCATCACGCACATAATTGTGCTATGCAGTGCGATCGCAGAAAGCGCAATGACGTAAATCCACCAATGCCATGCAACGTCCCTCCTCTATAGGCATTGAAAGAATCATCTAAAATTATTCTCTATACATGTCTACATGCGTAAACGGCAACACCTACGACATGACTCACGGCCTCACGGCGATCGCACGCAGTAATCATAATTAAGCCAAGAGAATATCTAAAATTAAGTCACACAGACGACCTATTTATATAACAATGCCTTAGCCAATTTACGAGGGTTCAACACCAGTAGAAACGGGATGAATACGTCCTAAAGAACTAAGTTGGGCAAGAATTTGGGACAATAAAATAGGCTCAGGCTGTTGGGGAAGCATTTTTAATATTTCACGGACATATCGAAAGCCACGATAATGAGCTTTCAGGTCAGTAATGCCAGAGCCAGGATTGTGTTGACGAAAACAAGAAAGAAGATGATGGGATAAAGTAGCCAAAAATTATTTGAGTCCAATGTAAAAAATATTTTGCAAGAAAGACAAAAGCTTAAATAAGCAAAGACTATTTAGCAGCATTAATAGAGGTATAAAGCTTATCTAATCAACTTTACTGCGCTAGTTACGATCTAAATTATTTATGTACGATCGACGTAAATTTAACTACAAAACATTAAGTATTATTTAACAAATGAGCAAAGATGAAGTAGTTTCTCCGAATGTAAAACTAGAAACTGTTTGATAATTTATAAAAACTTTAATTTTTATATTCTTTTCAAGGTACATATGTATCTACGTCTATACTCAAGCACACAATTTACTAAAGAACCTGTTTGAGCCATTATCGCGCAAGAGCATTGGCTGTCTAAAACCTTTATCAATAAAGCTTTTTAGCTTGCTAAGAAAAATTGTTCTTACTTATAAGAATTATTATAAATAAACTTAGCATCAATCTAATAGCCCATAGATTTAAATCTATGGGATGCTCGGCAAGCAATTGGCTAAAATGGAATCCACTCCAGTAGTTTAGAATTTTGCCCCATTGATATCAATTATCTCTCTCTAAGCAGGTGCGCGATCTTTACTCAACAAGTCAGTACAGAGAAAGAGTTGATGAGACTAAAGCCACGTGATACGCGCGCATGGTATATATATCACATGGGAGAAGTAATGTTTTGATGCCTAAATTAATTACTTCAAATCGTGTCAGCCGACAATTCATCCATTGGTTGCTGGCAGAAGACCGACAAGAGAAGAAAGGTCCGTACAGGAAGGAACAAACACACCGCAAACACCCTTGGTGGCAGGTGATGTGTCTGACTGGTGTAGATTATTTTTCAACACTTGGCTACCAACCTGGAATTGCAGCAATAGCCGCAGGCGCTCTTTCTCCTGTGGCTACTCTAGTTTTAGTTCTGTTAACACTTTTTGGAGCTTTGCCAATTTATCGGCGTGTTGCTGCTAAAAGTCCTCATGGTGAAGGTTCGATCGCAATGCTCGAACATTTGCTACCCTGGTGGCAAGGTAAGCTATTCGTCCTTTGCTTACTTGGTTTTGTGGCAACAGACTTCATTATTACCATTACACTATCGGCTGCTGATGCCACGGCTCACATTATCGAAAATCCGCTCGCCCCGAATTTACTTCACAATCAGGAAGTCGGAATCACGCTGGTATTAATTGCATTATTAGGTGCGGTTTTCCTGCGAGGTTTTCGAGAAGCGATCGGAATAGCAGTATTTTTAGTGGGAGTTTATTTGCTGTTAAACTCGGTTGTTATTGGCGTTGGTCTGTATCAGATCCTAAATCACGCATCTGCGATCGCTAACTGGCAAACAGCACTTTTTGCACAACATTCCAACCCTCTGTTAATGCTCGGCGCAGCTATTTTGGTATTTCCCAAGCTAGCACTGGGATTGTCAGGCTTTGAAACTGGCGTGACTGTCATGCCTCTTGTACAAGGTAGCAGCAGCGACACCCCCGAAAAGCCCAAAGGACGTATTCGGAATACGCGCAAGCTGCTTACCACTGCTGCGTTGATTATGAGCTTCTTTTTACTTACCAGCAGCTTTATCACTACTCTACTGATTCCGGCAGCAGAATTTGCAACTGGGGGCAAAGCAAATGGACGTGCCCTTGCTTATCTAGCACATCTTTATCTAGGTAATAGCTTTGGCACAATTTATGATTTAAGTACCATTAGCATTCTGTGGTTTGCAGGTGCATCGGCAATGGCAGGGCTGCTGAATATTGTGCCTCGCTATCTGCCACGCTATGGGATGGCACCTAACTGGACAAGAGCAACGCGACCTTTAGTATTGGTGTATGTAGCTATTGCCCTTATTGTCACAATTATCTTTCGGGCTGATGTCGAAGCCCAAGGTGGGGCTTACGCCACTGGTGTGCTGGTGTTGATGAGTTCCGCTGCGTTGGCTGTAACTTTGTCAGTCCACCGTCAGAGGTCAAGGCGAGCAACACTTGTGTTTGCACTTATCACACTGGTATTTATATTCACTACTGTTGTAAATATCATTGAAAGACCAGAGGGCATCAGGATTGCTTCGTTCTTTATTGGTGCTATTGTTCTCACCTCATTAATTTCCCGTGTTTGGCGTTCCACCGAACTGCGAGTAGAAAGGATTGAAATTGACGAAAAAGCTCGCCAATTCATTGCTGAGGAAAGCCAAGGAGCAATCCGCATAATTGCTAATCGATTCAATAAGGGCGACGAGCTAGAGTATTTTTTAAAAGAAAAAGAGGTGCGCGAAGACAATCACGTTCCGTCTACCGACCCAGTTCTTTTTCTCGAAATTATGGTGTCAGATGCTTCCGACTTTGCTGATGTCATCAAAGTAAAGGGAGTGCAGGTTGGTGATTACCGTATCCTGCGTGCTGAGAGTGCAGCAGTTCCCAATGCTATTGCGGCTTTACTTCTTCATATTCGCGACCAAACGGGAAAGATTCCACATGCTTACTTCGGTTGGGCAGAAGGAAACCCGATACAATACTTGCTACGTTTTATCTTGTTTGGTGAGGGTGATATTGCTGTGGTCACTCGTGAAGTCCTTCGCAAAGCAGAGAAAGATACCGAACGCCGTCCTGGGATTCATGTAGGCGGGTGATAGGGGGCAGAGGGGCAGAGGGGCAGAGGGGCAGAGGGGCAGGGGAGAAATAACTTCTGTCTCTTGTCTTATTAATGGTGGTTAATGGTGGAAAAGGAGGGTTTTTTAGAATTTTTTCAGCTATTGGCTCTCCATTAGCTATTTAGAGGCTGTTAGACTGGAAATCATTAGTATAATTTCGTATATTTTTGCGAATTTATGGAGCCAGCATCACTAACGGCAGCGGCGATCGCAACTTTGGTTATCACTAAGGCTTTTGAAAAAACTGGTGAAATCGTCGGCGAAAAGGTTTGGCAGGAAGGCGAACAGTTATTATCACTACTGAAGCGCAAAGAACCTAGTACGGCGAGTGCGATTGAACTGACTCAAGCACTACCTTTAGATTATAGTCGGGCTTATCTGATTGGGCAGCAAGTAGAAGAAGCGGCGCAGAAAGACCCTGAGATTGCTCAAGCTGTGGAAGCTGTAGCCAAGGAAGCACAACCAAAACTGACGAATACTATTATTGAAAATTGGCAGGGGATCAACATTAAAGGCGGGACTAATACCATTTCTGGCAATACCTTTAATTTTTGACTAGAGTCGCCCGAACGGGAACGGGTAAAGTCAAATCCCTCTACTGAAATACCGCAAAATTTGCCCCTGAGTGGGGTGGTGGAATTTGTCGGACGTGAAGAGGAATTGCAAAACCTCCACCAACTTTTGCAGGATAATAAACAAGTAGCAATAGCCGCTATTGCTGGGATGGGTGGAGTCGGTAAAACAGAACTCGCCCTGCAATATGCCCTCAACAAGCGCGAAACATATAACGGTGGGCTTTGCTGGTTGCTGGCAAAAACTGGGGATGTAGGCATTCAAGTTGTGCAGTTTGCTAGAACGCAGCTTGATTTAAATCCGCCAGAAGATTTTGATATACTCGCCCAAGTGCAATACTGTTGGCGGCGTTGGCGTGAGGGGGATGTGCTGCTAGTGTTGGATGATGTCGGCGACTACGAGCAAGTCAAGCCTTACTTACAGTCGCTACCTTCTCGGTTTAAAGTGTTGATGACTACACGCCAGAACTTGGGACGCATCGCACAGTTATCTTTGGATGTGCTGCAACCAGAGGCGGCGCTGGAGTTGTTGAGGTCTTTACTCAAGGAAACACCAGAGCGAATTGAGCGAGAATTAGCTGTAGCAAATCAGTTGTGTGAGTGGCTGGGATATTTGCCTTTGGGTGTGGAATTAGTGGGGCGCTATCTGGCGCGCAAACAAGATTTGTCTTTAGCAGAAATGTTGCGGCGGTTGGAGAACAAGCGACTAGATGAGCGTTCTTTGTCTAAATCTAAGTCGGAAGCCGACATGACAGCACAACGAGGTGTGTTAGCAGCCTTTGAGTTAAGTTGGCAAGAATTAGAGGACGACGATAAGCAATTAGGCTGTTTATTGAGTTTATTTGCCGCCGCACCCATACCTTGGAAGTTGGTGGAACAGTGTTTACCAGAAGAAGATGCGGAAGATTTAGAAGAAATTAGAGACGATAGCTTGCTGAATCTACATTTACTCCAGCGCAAAGGTGAGGGAGTTTACCAATTGCATCCACTGTTGCGGCAGTTTTTCCAATATAAGTGTACAGGTTTAGAAAAGGCAGAGGAATTAAAGCGAAGTTTTTGCAAGGTGATGGTAGCAGTCGCCAAAGATATTCCTTACTCACCTACCCTTCAACAAATCAACGATGTCACCCCCACCATACCTCATCTAGCTGAAGTAGCAAGGAATCTCATTCAATACGTCAGTGATGATAATTTACCTTGGCCTTTTGTCGGCAACGCTCGATTTTATGATGGTCAGGGATTGTATGACAAAGCAGCACCTTGGTTTAAGCAGTGTCTAGAAATCACTAAAAAACGCTTGGGAGAAGAACATCCTAATGTTGCCGCCAGTCTCAACAACCTGGCTTTACTCTACTACTCCCAAGGAAGATACAGCGAAGCCGAACCCCTGTACCTGCAAGCTTTGGAATTAATGCAACGCTTGCTGGGAGAGGAGCATCCAGATGTTGTACTTAACCTCAACAACTTGGCTTTACTCTACAACTCCCAAGGAAGATACAGCGAAGCTGAACCTTTGTTCATCCAAGCTTTGGAACTAACGCAATGCCTGCTGGGAGAGGAGCATCCTAATGTTGCACTTAACCTCAACAACCTGGCTTTACTCTACCACTCCCAAGGAAGATACAGCGAAGCCGAACCTTTGTTCATCCAAGCTTTGGAACTCAGACGACACCTACTAGGAGAAGAACATCCTGATACTGCTTCTAGCCTCTACGACCTGGCAGGACTCTACTATTTCCAAGGAAGATACAGTAAAGCGGAACCTTTGTTCATCCAAGCTTTGGAACTTAGACGACACCTACTAGGAGAAGAACATCCAGATGTTACACGAAGCCTCAACAACTTGGCAGAACTCTACCGTTCTCAAGGAAGATACAGCGAAGCCGAACCTTTGTTCATCCAAGCTTTGGAACTTAGACGACACCTACTAGGAGAAGAACATCCAGATGTTGCCGCCAGTCTCAACAACCTGGCTTCACTCTACTACTCCCAAGACAGATACAGCGAAGCCGAACCCTTGTTCATCCAAGCTTTGGAACTATGGCAACGCTTGCTGGGAGAAGAACATCCAGATGTTGTACTTAACCTCAACAACCTGGCTTTACTCTATTACTCCCAAGGAAGATACAGCGAAGCCGAACCTTTGTTCATCCAAGCTTTAGAACTAACGCAATACCTGCTGGGAAAGGAGCATCCAAATTTTGCACTTAACCTCAACAACCTAGCGGGACTCTACAACTCCCAAGGCAGATACAGCGAAGCCGAACCCCTTTACATCCAAGCTTTGGCACTCTACCGCAAGCTGCTGGGTGAAGAACATCCAGATGTCGCACTTAGTCTCAACAACCTAGCGGCACTCTACAACTCCCAAAGCAGATACAGCGAAGCCGAACCCCTTTATATCCAAGCTTTGGCACTTAGGCGCAAGCTGCTGGGCGAAGAACATCCATCTGTCGCACTTAGTCTCAACAACCTAGCGGCACTCTACGACTCCCAAGGCGGATACAGCGAAGCCGAACCCTTGTACATTCAAGCATTAGATATTTTTGAGCAACGGTTAGGCACAGATCATCCAAATACTGTTACTGTGCGTAAAAATTTAGCATATTTGCGCGATCGCCTGACCTCTGAGCAGTAAAATTTAAGCTCTCAGCCTCATCAATCAAGCTTTAATCTCCAAGTTCCGTGTTCTGAACTCAAAGTTTCCTGTTCCAAACAAAAACGTTCCTATTTCAAGTGAGAATATTCCTGTTTTAAACGAAAACGTTTCTGTTTCAAGTGAGAATATTTCTGTTCTAAATGAGAACGTTCCTGTTTCAAGTGACAACGTTTTAGTTTCGAGCTAGTCGTTTCGTGTTCTGAGGTTGAATGATGCTGTTGTAAACGCGTAGGCGTAGCCCGTCGGAGACATCGCTCGCCTAAATTTCATTAAACTACATCAACAGCGATCGCTTCTCAGCAAATATTAAAGGCTATTCCATTCTTTTTCACAAAATACCGACGCTTACACGGTATCCATCGGCTCAAGGGTCGGCTTCTTGTTGAGATCAATATTATCAATTACTGGTAGAGAATGTCCCAGCTTTAACCCAAGCAAAATCCAGTCTTCCAGGGTTGAGCGTAATTCATCCTCACACTCGCGCAAAGTTGATGCAAAGGCTATTACTCCTTTGCAAACAGGAATTCTCCCTGTAAATGTACCATCTTCTAACTTGTCATAAATTGCCTTGGCGATCGCTCGGTCAACATAATCGCTCAAAATAAATCTTATCGCCATGAAATCTCGCGTTGTGCTACCAATTTCATCTTACGTTAAAAAATTTATTTCTCTAACGGTTTACCTCGGTTGAATGATGGTGTTGTAAACGCGATCGCTCATGTTATACCAGTCTTATTTTACTTATATTGGTAATCGCCTCACCCGGAAAGTTTCATTATTTACAGAAATAATTGCCCCTACCTCTAAATCTTCTTGACATTCACGCAAAACTTGCATCAACCGTTCATTAATTGCATCGTAATTTTCATTCCCTAACCTAAATAAAATCACACTGGGTAAACTATCCCTACTAACTGCTAAAAGTTGGGCAAAATCTAAATCTATACTTAATAAAATTCTCCCTTCTGTACGGGCTTTAATTAAAATTTCATCATCTGGTAGTTTTTGCAAACCTTCATCGCGCAAATGCACCACATCATAACCACCACTACGCAACCAAAATACAGTGCGTAATGAAATTCCCATATCTGCCAAAAACTTCATTATTATTTTTTAAGCACTTTTGAAGGGATAAACCCGTTCTTGAGTCAACCACGCCGCGTAAAGTAGAGATTGACGAATATCCTCTGGTTCTAAATCAGGATATTCTTCTAAAATCTCCGCTACAGGTTTGCTATTAGCTACCAAATTTACGACTAAAGAAACCGGAATTCGCATCCCGCGAATGCAAGCTTGTCCACCCATAATACTAGGATCAAATGTAACTCTGTCCAGACCTAACATAAAATTGTCTCTCTAAAATCTCATTTATCTTTGCTGTTGGGCTTCATCTCTCTGGGGTGGAATCATAGTGTCATAAAGGCAATCGCTCCACTTAAAATGTAAACTTACAAGCGATCGCACATCAAATTCCCAGATTCCAAAAGAAACTTAGCACAAAAGTGGCAAGTTGCATCAAAATGAGGCAATGCAATCGCACTCAAAAACCAATTTCAATCAACAGCAAACGCTACCCTAGAACTCAGTACACGCGATCGCTCAAGCTTTGAAGTTTCAACAATGATAGCCTCCCCCCAACAGAATTACCTTACCCCTGAAGAGTACCTCCAAATAGAGGAACAAAACTCTGTTAAGCATGAATACATCGATGGCTACATCTACGCAATGGCTGAAGTACTCGATCCACATGTTACCATTGCCGGAAACCTTGCTTCTCTCCTGCGCGATCGTATACGCGGTACTGGGTGTCGTGTTTACATCGCTGACATGAAAGTACGAATTGAATCTCTAAATCGCTTTTACTATCCTGATGTTATGGTTACTTGCGACCCACGCGATCGAGAAACACCAGCCTATAAAAGATTTCCTTGTTTAATTGTCGAAGTTTTATCTGATTCTACCGAAGCCTTTGACCAGGGCGATAAATTCGCCGACTACCAAGCGCTGGAAAGCCTCCAAGAATATACTTTAATTAATACAAAACGTCAGCGAGTCGAGTGTTTTCGTCGCAATGATGAGGGGCTGTGGGTTTTACAATCTTACACATCAGAAAATCAAACATTTCGGCTTAACAGTGTGGATTTCCAGGAAACAATAGTATCACTTTACGAAGATGTAGTTTTTGAACGATCGACTTATCATGAAGTATGCTACACGATGTTTAGTAAACTAAATATCTATATAATGCCTTCAAAGCTTCCTAACCCGGCGGGAGCGTTGATGAAAGTAGGCTACTTCATTCAATAAAAAAGTTATGGCGCTCATAGTTCAAAAATACGGTGGTACATCTGTCGGTTCAGTCGAACGCATCCAAGCTGTTGCACAACGCGTTTATAAAACAGTTAAAACAGGAAACTCACTTGTTGTAGTGGTTTCCGCAATGGGCAAAACCACCGATGGACTCGTCAAACTAGCTAATGAAATTTCTCCCAGTCCTAACCGCCGGGAAATGGATATGCTGCTTTCTACTGGCGAGCAAGTTACCATTGCCTTACTCAGCATGGCATTGCAAGAACTCGGACAACCAGCGATTTCAATGACTGGCGCTCAAGTAGGAATTGTTACCGAAGCAGAACACACCCGCGCTCGAATTTTGCACATTAAAACCGATCGCCTCATCCGTCACCTTAATCTCGGTAAAGTAGTTGTAGTAGCTGGTTTTCAAGGTATAGCCAGCACAGAAGAGTTAGAAATTACAACTTTGGGGCGCGGTGGTTCTGACACGTCAGCAGTAGCTTTAGCCGCAGCCTTAAAAGCAAATTTTTGTGAAATTTATACAGATGTACCAGGGATTTTAACTACAGACCCCCGCTTAGTTCCCGAAGCCCAGCTGATGGATGCAATCACCTGCAATGAAATGCTGGAACTGGCAAGCTTGGGAGCAAAAGTACTGCATCCCCGTGCCGTAGAAATTGCTCGTAACTATAGTGTTCCCCTAGTAGTCAAGTCGAGCTGGACGGATGACCCCGGTACTTGGGTGACATCAGCCAAACCCCAAGGGCGATCGCTAATCAATTTAGAAATTGCCCGTCCGGTAGACCATGTAGAATTTGACACAGACCAAGCTAAGGTAGCTTTATTGCGCGTACCTGATAAACCAGGGGTAGCAGCCAAATTATTTGGTGAAATTGCCCGCCAAAACGTCGATGTAGACTTAATTATTCAGTCAATTCATGAAGGGAACAGTAATGACATTGCTTTTACCGTCACAACACCCATATTAAAACGGGCAGAAGCAGTAGCAGCAGCGATCGCCCCAGCACTGAGAAGTAAATCCAATCCAAATTTTGACGAAGCTGAGGTGATGTTAGAGCAAAATATTGCCAAAGTTAGCATTGCTGGTGCAGGCATGATTGGCCGTCCTGGCGTAGCTGCCAAGATGTTCGCCACCTTAGCTGAAGCTGGCGTGAACATCCAAATGATTTCCACCAGCGAAGTCAAAGTTAGTTGCGTCGTAGATGCAGCAGAATGCGATCGCGCCGTCACCGCACTTCGTAACGCCTTTGAAGTAGAAGCAGGGGAACAAGACACGAGGACAAAGGGACGCTCTGACGCGGGAAATGAGAAGGACACGGGGAATATTTTTGAAAGATTCTCCGCGTCTCCCAGTCTCCGCGTCACCGCGTCTTCAGAAACGTCCCCGCGTCTTCCCCTCTCCGCGTCTTCCTCCTCTCCCCTCGTTCGCGGCGTTGCTCTAGATATGAATCAAGCCCGTCTTGCTATTCGCCAAGTGCCAGATCGGCCGGGGATGTCGGCGCAGTTGTTTGGACTATTGGCACAGCACAACATCAGCGTTGATATGATTATCCAATCTCAACGTTGTCGGATAATTGATGGTGTGCCCAGGCGGGATATTGCCTTTACAGTCTCGCGGATGGATGGGGAAAATGCAAAAGAATTGCTTACCCAAGTAGCAGCAAAATTAGGATGGGGTGAGGTTGTTTTAGATGGTGCGATCGCCAAAGTAAGTATTGTCGGTGCAGGCATGGTGGGACAACCAGGGGTTGCTGCCAAAATGTTTGAGGCCCTAGCTCAACACCAAATTAATATTCAAATGATTGCTACCTCAGAAATTAAAATTAGCTGTGTCGTGGCACAAGAGCAAGGCGTGAAAGCTTTACAAGGCATTCATGCCGCCTTTGGGCTTGCTGGTAGCGAGAAATTTGTAGTGCCAGCTTAGGCGGGGGTAGCGATCGTTTCGCACAAAGACGCAAAGTTGTTTTCAACGCCTTTGCGTCTTTGTAGATGAAAATGTCTTTCCCCTACACCCTTACACCCTTACACCCTCACACCCATTTTTAAGACAGCATCTTTCCAGTTTGCCAAGTCAGCCAAAGAGCGATCGCGATAACGTCCGTAACGCTCTTGTTTGTTTTTGATTTTTGCACCCAGTTCTGGCAAAATCCCAAAATTAGGCGGCATCGGCTGGAAATGTTTGGGTGAAGCGGAACTGATAAACTCAAACAGTGCCCCCATCATCGTTGTTGGTGGTGCAGTCAACGGTTCTTGCCCCAAAGCTAGCCTTGCTGCATTTCTGCCAGCCAGCAAGCCCCCCGCTGCGGCTGCGGTGTAGCCTTCAGTCCCAATCAATTGCCCAGCTGCGAATAAAGTCGGATGCCCTTTAAATTGCAGGGTAGGATACATGAGCTGAGGAGCATTGATAAAAGTATTGCGGTGCATCACTCCCAGCCGCACAAATTCTGCCGCCTCCAAACCTGGAATTAGCTGGAATACTCGCTTTTGTTCGCCCCAACGCAAGTTAGTTTGGAATCCGACCATATTCCAAAGTTGACCAGCTTTGTCTTCTTGTCGCAACTGCACCACAGCATAGGGACGTTCTCCAGTGCGACTGTCAGACAATCCCACTGGCTTCAGGGGGCCGTAACGCATTGTGTCTTCCCCCCGTTGTGCTTGTTCTTCAATTGGCAGACAAGCTTCAAAAAATTTCGCTGTTTCCCGGTCAAAATCCTTAAGTTCTGTTTGTTCGGCTTTACGGAGTTCTTCCCAGAACCGCAAGTACTGCTCTTTATTCATCGGGCAGTTGAGATAAGAAGCTTCGCCTTTGTCATATCGTGATGCCATAAAAGCAACATCGCGGTTAATCGATTCTCCCACGATAATCGGACTAGCCGCATCGAAAAAGCTGAGGTATTCCATCCCCGTCAAGCGTTGCAAATCTTCTGCCAAGTCAGGACTGGTTAAAGGCCCAGTTGCCAAAACTACAATTCCTTCAGGTAGAGCTGGTACTTCGCCTCGGCGGAATTCAATCAAAGGATGGCTAGATAAAGTTTCCGTCAAATCTTGGCCAAATTGACCCCTATCTACGGCTAACGCGCCACCAGCAGGAACAGCGTGTTCATCGGCTTTCGAGATGATTATAGAACCAAGTTGGCGTAACTCTTCGTGTAATAATCCAGCAGCGCGATCGCTTGCCATTGCCCCAAAGGAATTACTACAAACTAATTCCGCCAGATGTTCTGTATGATGAGCAGGGCTGAAGCGTTTTGGGCGCATTTCATGGAGAATTGCAGGCACTCCAGCCTGGGCTATTTGCCACGCTGCTTCTGTCCCAGCTAGTCCACCTCCAATCACTTGTATCGGTTGTTTATCCATAAATTAGTCAAATTATTAATTGCTAGTCTATTTGATTGTGCTTGTCTTCAGCTGTTTGGTAGATAAAAAAGCGTTTTACGAGCTTACCATCATCACGTTTGAGATAGTACCAAGATAACGAAACTGAAAAATCTTAACCGACAAATTAAACTTATTGTCCACAAGAGTGCAAATGTCTCAAACTCAGACCGAAAACTTTTGTGAAAGCGCTGTGCTTGCTGACTTCACAGTCTGCCCCATAGCAGTAAAGAATTCCATGCCCTGGTTGATAGGCGGCAGCCAGTGTTTTATACATTGATTGCGAGGTCGTGGTAGACAAAAATCAGTGACGTATTCGTGACTCGCTCAAGAAACACATTTTCATGCACCGTCAATTTTTAGAGACAAAATTGCTGGCATTATGTTTGAAATGTTGAATAACAAAAAACACCGTAAATGCACGCATATTATAGGCAAAACTGAAATTTTCAGAATAAGTCGCAGATGAAGACAGCATCTTGTTTACCGTTAGGCATAGACCAAAAGCTATATACAGGAGTAGGTATTGAGTTGTGACAAAGTTATGCATAGCTTTCAGATATTGACTTTGCGTGTTTAGTCTCAGACTTTTAGATTCAGGACAATTCTACCAAATGGAATAGTCCATTATTGATATTTCGGTATTGGGATTTATGCTAGCTATTTTTTTAATTTAAATAGTTATGTAATTCACCAGAAAAAATATTTGTCTCTAGTTAAAATGTGGGACAGACATAATTGTAATTATTAGGTCTTTTCCAGATAGTTTATCTAGTTGATTATTGAAAATGTTTGAAGCACAATAGCATCAAGTAGTTAAGTTAAAGAGCTTAATTACCTGCAAAAACAACTTGTTGAGAGTCAACTATTCTAGGAGTAAATTATGTCAACTATCGCTGTTTTCGAACTAAACAACGCTGGCATTCAATTGTTTGAAGATTCCGAAAACTTTCTCAATGACCTAAGCGATATAGATTCCATCTCTGTATATGGTGGTGGTGGTAATGGTGGTAATGGTGGTGTTAGTGATGTTACACCCTTGACAAAGCTGGCTGAAGGATTTGTGACTGTATATGCTGTTGGTCACATTGCTGATATAGCTAAATCATTCAGCGCAATTCAGTAATGAAAACGATAATTCATTACTAATCTCTAAAACACTTATCGGAGGCAAGGGAAAAACAATCTCTGCTATCAGCATGAAGGTTCGCGGATTACTGAGCCTCCGAAAGCGTCTACCAAAACTAGCTATTTATATAGCTAAGCTATAGTAAAAGATTTGCCATGCTCTCCTGAAAAATAACAACCTAGCCAATTAAATTGGCTAGGTTTTTTCTATTGAAAACACTTCAAAAAACTTTTAGTTATCCATGTAGAGGATGTATTTAAAGCTCAATAAAGTTAACATTTTAGTTTAGATAAAAACTTTCATAAATGAGATTGTTGCAGATAAAGTTAACCACTAAATAAGTTGTGCAATCTTTGCAAAACAATGCTTTCAAAATAAAAAACCAACAGATAATTAAAAGTCTTTATATATTAATCTACTGCTATACCAATATAAATTTTAGCGATGTAATCTAAAATTTTACAACATAGCTACAAGGATTAGAAACTACTAAAAGCTATAGAGTTTTAAATTGTACTGCTTGAAGTATGTAAGACTAATTTAGGATTGCTAAATAACTCGTGACAAACAAAATCCCCAACTTCTCAAAGAAGTCAGGGATCTGTGGGTTTCGATTCTCAGAAATCAAGTAAAATTGCTACAGCAGAGATTCTTTTTCCTTACCTCCTATAAGCGTTATAAAGATTAATAATGAATTATCGTTTTCATTACTGAATTGCGCTGAATGATTTAGCTATATTAGCAATGTGACCAACGCCATATACAGCTACAAATGCTTGAGCTAGCTTCGTTAATGGTGTAGCATCACTAGCACCACCATTACCACCAGCACCACCATATACAGAGATAGAATCTATATCGCTTAGGTCATTGAGAAAGTTTTCGGAATCTTCAAACAATTGAATGCCAGCGTTGTTTAGTTCGGAAACAGTGATAGTTGACATAATTTACTCCTAGAATAGTTGACTCTCGACAAGTTGTTTTTGCAGGTAATTAAGCTCTTTAACTTAACTACTTGATGCTATTGTGCTTCAAACATTTTCAACAATCAACTAGATAAACTATCTGGAAAAGACCTAATAATTGCAATTATGTCTGTTCCACATTTTAGCTAGAGACAAATATTTTTCTTCTCAAATACATTGCTATTTCAATTAAAAAAATAACTAGCATAAATCTCAATTGTGAAATATTGATAAAGGACTATTCCATTCGGTAGAATTGTCCTGAACTAAAAGTCTGAGACTAAACACGCAAAGCTAATATCTAAAGGCTATACATCAATTTGTTACTACTCAACACTTATTCCTCTATATAACTTTTGGAATATGTCAAACGGTAAGCAAGATGCTGTCTTCATCTACGACTTCTTATTCCAATTTCAGTTCTGACTATAATATGCGTGCATTTACGGTATTTTTTGAATTCAATAATTCAAACTTAATGCCAGCAATTTTGTCTCCAAAATTAGTGAGTTTTTCCAAATGTAATACTTTCGTAAATTAACCATGCAAATTTGATAGAATAGCAAGTTAGTTGTTTTTATAGGTAATTAATGCTTTTGCCCTCTGCCCTAGACAGAGGGCTTTTTGTTTTGCAAAAGATTAGCGATCGCTAGAAGTCAAGATATTGTCCAAAAATCAGATTTGTCTTGGGCTGGTTCTGGGAGGCATTTGTTCGTGACTAGCGCTCTTGCGTCACTCTGAGAAAGAAATCAAAGACAACTAACGCCTCAGGGCGAACGCACGGTATTTCTGAAACCCTTGCTGGATAAGGATATTGACAAAAAAATAGGCTAAATTTTAAAACGCCAAAACCCTTGCTATTAAAGGATTCTTATACTTTAGATGCGTTTGCCCTGACTAACGCCTAGATGGCAGGCTGAATAGAGAAAGAAGAAATTTGTAGAGCATGTGCGAGATTCTTTTTAGCTTTATACATAAACCTAAAAAGTAAATTTTTTTCTCTGGGTAGAATTTCCAGGAACTTTCTACAGATACACTAGTCATGCGATAGGCAAGCTGGGGAAGATTTAAGCAGTAGAGGGTGTTTTTGCAATGAGAATCTTGCTGATTGAAGATGACGAGATATTAGCGAGTGTCTTGTTGCAGTCTCTTACCCAACAACATTATGTTGTTGATACCGCACATGACGGACAAACTGGTTGGGAATATGCCCAAGGCACGCAGCACGACCTGATATTACTAGATGTGGGGCTGCCAAAGCTGGATGGAATTACATTATGTCAACGCTTACGTTCTGATGGCTATTCTGCTCCTATTTTGTTGATGACAGCGAAAGATGCAACTAGCGATCGCATTCGTGGACTCGATGCTGGAGCAGATGATTATCTGATTAAACCTTTGGATTTGGGAGAACTCCAAGCAAGAGTCAGGGCGTTGCTGCGTCGGGGCGATACTCCCCGTACTCCAGTGCTAGAAGTTGGTGCATTACGGTTAGATCCAAGTAGCTGTCAGGTAACATACAATAATCAACTGCTAGATTTAACACCCAAAGAATACAGTTTGCTGGAACTTTTGCTGCGGAATCCCTCGCGGGTTTTCAGTCGGGGAAATATCATCGAGCATCTCTGGACTTTCGACGATCCACCCCAAGAAGAAAGCGTCAAATCGCACATTAAAGGCTTGCGACAAAAGATGAAAGCAGCCGGAGCAGTAGACTGGATTGAAAACGTATATGGTTTGGGATATCGTCTGAATCCATCTTCAGGAGAAAGAGAAGTAGGAGAGCAGGGGAGCAGGAAGAGAAGTTGCCATAGCGTAGCGTTAGCGAGTCATCGAGCGTCGGAGGGTTTCCCTCCAAGCAAACTTCGGGGAGCAGAGGAGCAGGGGAGAAACTTTAATCCAAAATTGCAAGTCCCAAATTCTGAAGTTGAACAACAGTTCAACCAAGCTATGAGTGGCTTGTGGAGTCAATATCAGGGGTTGATGACACAACGGATGGAAGTAGTAGAACAAGCAGCAGCAGCCATTTCTAGCAAAACGCTGACTCAAGAGTTACGCCAATCCGCAGAACGGGAGGCGCACAAGCTAGCTGGTGTCTTGGGAATGTTTGAGCAAGAAACTGGTACTCAAATAGCGCGAGAAATCGAACAGATTTTAGGCAAAGATGGAGACTTGTTACCAGCCCAAAAACGTCGGGTGTTGTCGCTAATACAAGAGTTAGCTGAATTGCTCAACCTGATGGGACAAAAGGTAGTTAATCAACCTACTATCTCGATGGTGGAAGAAATCAGTGCCAGATTGCTACTAATTGACCCTGATTTGCAACTTGGTTTTCAGCTACAAGAACTGGCGCAATCTGAAGGAATAGGCTGGCAGCAAATCACAACTCTAGAAAGTGCGAAAAACTACCTGCAAACGACATTACCAGATTTAGTGGTGCTGAGTGTAGATGAAGTGGGGCTGCGGGAAGCAAGTTTAGCAATGCTTTCAGACTTAGCAACTCGCACCCCTCCTGTACCCGTGCTTGTGCTGGCTGCTGCTGATGGGTTGGTAGATCGTGTGAGCGTGGCTAGGTCTGGGGCGCGGGGTTTTCTGGTCAAGCCTGTCACCGCGAATCAAGTTTGGGATGTTGGGTCTGCACTATTACAGCGCACCCATTCTCTAACAGTCAATTTACTAGTAGTAGATGACGATCCGCTGATTTTGGCAGCTTTACGCCCAATGTTAGAGCCTTGGGGTATGCGTGTTACAGGATTAGACGATCCGGTACGTTTCTGGGATGTACTGCAATCTACCACACCCGATTTGTTGATTTTGGATGTGGAGATGCCCCAAATAAGTGGTATTGAACTTTGCCAAGCAGTTCGTACAGATCCCCAGTGGCAGGAATTGCCGATTGTATTTCTCACCGCGCACCGAGAGATGGAAACTGTGCAGCAGGTATTTGCAGCTGGAGGAGATGATTATGTGGTCAAACCTGTCGTTGGGGCAGAACTGGTGGCAAGGATAACCCATCGCTTAGAACGCAGTCGTCTGCTTCACTCTTTCTGCACTAAAGACCCTTTAACCCGACTAGCAAATCAATCTCAGTCTAGCCGCGACTTGCAGCACCTGATTGCTCAAGCAAACAAAAATCAACACCCTGTTTGCTTAATGGTATTGAGTGCAATCGAGTTGCACCAAATTAATATCCAGTACGGTCATGAGGCCGGCAACCAAGTCTTGCAACGATGGAGTCGTCTGTTTCAATCGACATTTTGTAGTGGCGAATTACTCAGCTATTGGGGCAACGGGGAGTTTGTGGTGGGAGTGTCTGGATTGACAAAAACAGAAGTAAGCACTCAGCTCAGTGATATTTTGACTACCCTTCGCCAACAAATATTCACAGCATCCAATGGCGATCGCTTCCAGGCAACATGTAGTTTTGCGATAGTTGAGTATCCTAATGATGGATTAACAATACAATCTCTCTATAAAATTGCTAATTCTACCTTGAAGCATAATTAATATTGAATCGTAGAACTAGCCTAGTACTCGACCAACCCAAAATTGCTGGATGAAGGCAAGCAGGGGAGGCAGATATATGTACTTTGAAAACGTGCGTCAGTGGCAAGGAACTGCGGATGCACTTACAAAAGAACTTAAACGCCAGATTGAATACCTTAAACTCTCAGTAGAGCCACCAGCTTTGCGAACTGCAATGTCCATACTGCGAGTCTACTGAGGTTAGAAAAAATGGTAAACGAAGAGATAAACGCTCATCACATTTGTGTAAAGTGTGGTCGTCAATTTATCGATGTTTACAGTCCGCCAAAAGGGTACTCAGATGAAATCAAGCAAGAATGTTTAAGGGCATACGTTAATGACATGGGATTTCGAGCCATTGAGCGTGACAAAGGAGTTCATCATACAACTGTAATTTATTGGCTCAAACAAATTGGTGAAAAAATACCCAATGCACCACCAACGACGGACATACCAGAAGTTGGGGAATTAGATAAACTGGAAACCTTTGTCAGGTCAAAAAAAACAAAGTTTGGTTGTGGACAGCAGTAAATCACTTTCGAGAGGGAATTTTGGCTTGGGTCATAGGCGATGTCTGCGACAAGCCGCAAAGCGTCTACGCAGCGCGAAAACATTTGAATTATTATGGAAGATTGTTTCCTGTTGGCAGTGTTATTTCTATGTGACAGATGGTTAGAAAGTTTATCCCTGTTTTATCGAGCCAGGAGACCATATCGTCAGTAAAACTTACATGACTAGGGTGGAGGGTAGAGAATACGCGTTTACGTCATTATCTAGCAAGACTACACCGAAAAACCTATGCTATTCCAAATCAGTGGATATGCTTAAATACTCCGTTAAATTATTACTTTATTGTTTAAAGTATAAGAAAACACCAACACTTACTTAATTCATCCCGCATTTATGCAACGCCCTCAAACCTTTTCACTAATTACCGTTTTCATCAATTTACCTGTATAAGCGAATGTGTTAGGTAAAGCACTATTAAAAGTAGTAGCTAATTTAACTCCATTCGACTTTTTGGCGTTACTACTCAGGTTAAAAACACAGAATAGACAGACTACTAGTGATCTTTGTCACATCATTAATGTGACAAAAAAATACTTGCATTCAAATGTTTTAAACTATATCATCGTTTCCAGATGGGCAAACATAGCAGAAATGCATGTAATCACTTGATAGATACCTTAGTTGCGGTAGCCCTAAACAGGTGATAAGAAGTCGTACTCATGTGCAAAATACTGAATAAGCATTGAGCTAAACTGAGCCGCCCTAGGGACGAGACGGCTCAGTTTAACTCAATGCCAAGTAGTAAAAGTGGTAAAAAAAATTGCCACCACTTGATGCTGGAAAAGCTTATATAGAAGGAGTTTTACGAATAAAGTTGCAAAAAACTAATAGCACAAGCGCACCATAGCTTTATTTGCCATTGTCAATACAATTGTCTGTATACTTTGCTCTGGATGGATGCACCTAGCGAGTCTTGCCAGTAAATTTCCCAACCTGGTCAACGGTCTATGGCTATTTCCCAAAATGACGCAAAGATAGCATCTGGCTCAAGATTTATGACAAACTTTACCAGTCGGTTCGGGTCGCCGCAGACATGAGCAAGCCCCACAGAAACTGCTGTCGATAATCAATCAGTTGAGTTAATAACCACATGATTTCTCAAAAATTGCTGTTAATTTCTGCTAGTTCATTGCTAACAGTCGGTGCAATTATCGGCGTTATGGGACAAAAGGCAACGACCACTGCTGCTAATAGTAGCATCTTAGCAACTACTCCAGTAATGCTTGTAGAGGAAGATGGACAAGAGGCTGTTTTCTTGGAAATACCGAGTCAGAAACAAAAGAACCAATTAAGCGACCTACTTGAGCAAAATCCTCAGTTAACTGAAGAGAGAAATGTGCAACGTAGAGTATATAAAACAAAAGTTATTGGTTTTAACAAGCTGCAAAAAAAACAATTAAGTAAAGCCTTCATCCATCACGAAGTGAAATTTAAAGATGAGGCTACTGCTGAAGAACACACGCTTGATTTGCTTTCTTATGAAAGTGGCAAAGGACGCAAGTTTGTTGCTGAACCTGGGTCTGGAACTCCGGATCTGATCCCAAATCCAAATGACCCTTCGCAAAAGGTGTTTGTAAAAAACAATGGTTTCTATATTCTCGATACGAAAACATTGCAAGTCAGAGCAATCGGAGATCAACAAGCACGCAATGCCAGTTTACTAAAAAGAAAGGCTTTGCCTTCTGATAGTTTTATTTTACACTGGGCGTTACGGCCGATTTGGTTATCAGATGGTAGGACGATTGCTTTCATCTCAAATCGTGAGGACATTGAACCTGGAAGCGACAATCGTGGCCAAGTTTCAGTGTGGATTCATGATATTGCCACTGGTCAAGAATACAAAGTAAATGAAAGTAACACTTCTGCTCCTCGTACCGTTGGTTGGACATCAGATGGTCGCATTCTAATTGTTGAACACGACCTGAAACAGCGAGGGACTACTCTAGCTGTTATCGATCCTAAAACAAAGCAAAAACAAGAACTTGCAAGTGGTAACTTTGTTGCTCAAAGTGACGATGGTCAAACCGTGTTGTACAGCAAACAAATTGTCCCAGACAGTTCTGCTGTTGAACTATATGCACTTTCTATTTCTACTGGCAGATCCCAGTTGCTGTATAAATCATCTGCTGTAGAATTTTTAAATTCTCACAGAGCAGACTTTTCCGCAGATGGCACGCGTATTGTAACCGACCTGATTGATAGCCAAGGAACACAAAATTTGTTCATCTATAATCTACAAACTAAGGAAGCAAAACGTTTGACACTGCCGCCAGGAAAAACAACGTCTACTGATGTGAAATGGGTTGGCAACGAATTAGTTGTGCCTATTCAAAGTTTAAACCTACAAAATTTGACATCAGAAACGCTTTTGATGTCAGTTCAGTAAAAGGAGGAGTAAAAATCGTGAAAAAGTCACTGCAAGCAACATGTGCAACGGTAATGGGTTTTTTTCTCCTTGCTCCAACGTCTGCAATAGCAACTGGCTATCCATATGCATACCCATACGAAATAGTTTTTGCTGGAACAACAACTGGATCTGGTACGGTCAGCTTGTACAGTCCACACCCCTCTCAATTTGACGTAACTAGTAAATACAACCAACCGCGTACTGTAGGTACAACTCCGCATCGGGGAACCGATCTTGGATCTCCCTATGGTGAACCAGTGCAGGCTGTCTATAACGGTAAGGTATTTTATGCAGGCTCTACAGGCACAGGAGGAGACTACGAAGTTGATATTGCTCTGGATCTTAATGGCGATGGATTAGTAAACGATAATGCATATCTACGATACGATCACCTTTCTGCAATTAACGTCTCTCTTGGTCAAACTGTCATCGGAGGATCAACACTAATTGGAGCGACTGGAAATGAAGGAGGTGTATATCAAAATGCTCCACACCTCCACTTTGGTGTAATGAAACAAGACAGTGACGCTATTGGTCGTCCTGATTATTGGGTACGTAACGAACCATTCTATCGTGCTAATTCTGTTTGGGATTACGCTAAGAGGCTTGACTTCACCTCCTACTCAACTTGGGTCAGTGGTAAGACGGCATCTGTCTATGCATATGCCTATGATGAAACGGGTTATCAAGCGATTAACCAGGGTGACGTTGTGATTTTACACCGTTTACATGGCACTAACGCTTGGGCGACAAAGACTGCGACTAAGAACGCTAATCTATTCACTGCGGACTTATCGACAATATATCCAGTAAATACTCAAATTGATTGGATGGTAAGAGCCGACCGCTCATCGATCAAATTATCATATCCCTACTACTGGGCGTACCATAACCCTAAATATGCACAACCAGAGCGTGAGCCGGGTAATTATGAGTTCGACTTTTTTGTAAATACTAGGCAGTAAATGCTGAAAAGACCTAGCGATTGTTAGGTCTTTTCCTATACTTAAAACTTCTTAATTGACTTATTCTGTAGACTTCCAACGCACGTATGGACGAGAAGCAACTAGCTCCTTATACGCAATTCCAATATATGGTGTCCCATTAACTGACTCATTGACAATAGCTGGGAGATCGACACGAAAATAAACCTTTCCATCTCGGAACTGGAAATTGTAAAAGCGAAATTCCTGCGAGTTAGCACTACCGATACAAGATGCGTAAGATTCACGTAGTATTGCTTCATATTCCACAAATCTCTCACCAGATGCTACCAATCTTGCAGGATTTGCAATTGGTCGAGTATCGGCAACAACAGTGTATTCCCCACCACCTTCAGAGAGAAGTGAAATAGCCCAAAGCCCAACTGTCTTAGGACATGTCCCTGTTTGAGATTTGATATCAAGTATGACATTTGGTTTAGACGGTGATGACTCGTTAGCCGTTGTAGTTTCCCTTTTACTTTGAATACAGGCAGTTAATATCCCTAAAATGATGATTGGAAAAACTAGGAATAAGGTCAGAATTTTTATACTTTTGGCAGACATCTTTATAGTTCTCTTAATAAGATTTATTTGACGAGCAACAAGATACTAAATGTTGTAAGACAAAAACATTTATCCTATTAGATATTAGTATTTGTCATGAATAGTTACATCAACAAAAAGTTCCACATTTTTTGATAATTGCATCTAGACGGCCTTTCTCGGAGTGTCTGCCGCTGTCTGCAACCATCTGGGTGGCTCAACGAGTGGATTTGTGGCAGTGGCAGATACCGCCTATTTGAGCGTAGCGGTTAAGAGTTGCGCCACCACTTAGCGGGAAAGACCTTTATTAGGCTTGAGTTTTTGTTGCTGTTCTTCTTCTATTATTTCTTGCAATAGCTGATCGCAAGAGTGCCAAAGCTGAATGTCTCTTTGCTCTACTTCTCCCACATTAATTGGTGAATACTCAAGCTCACCTAACTGGTTTCGGTTGACTTTCACGCGAAAAATTTCACCGCGTTCATCATTGATCGCCTCCGATTACTCAACCTCCCTAGTGACACTTGCGATTGCCGCCTAAGAGCAGAAGAGAAAATGCTTTCAAAAAGCCGAAAGTAAGAAAATTCAAGCTTCATTTTCTTACTTTGATTGCTACAGCCAAGTAATATCAGTACTTTTGAGAGCCAATACTGTTAACTGTTCTTGCTCGGCTCGACCGAGCAAGAAGGGTGCGAGGTCGGAGTTACTTCAAACGCTGCCTTGAAAATAGGGCAAAAGGCAGATGGCAGAAGGAAGAGTGAAGATTTTTATTGTTCCTTGTGAGCGCCGCTCATGGAGCCTCTTGCATAATTTCTCAATCAATCTGTGATAAGTAAATGAATTGAAGCATCGCCCCTGCGAAATGTGGGTTGATGGGGAGGTATAAAGATTTATAAGGAGAAAATGAATATTCTACACAGCCGTGATACTTATTTTTAAGCAATAAGAAATGTGGATTAAATAAAGTGCAAAACTTGGTTTAAACACTTTTAAACACCAGGTTAGCCGATGAACAAGAATTGGGTATCAACTTAAGGCGGGACAAAATTTAGTCTCAAATCGTCTCAATCTTTTGCTGGCTGGAACTCTTTCCCTGTCAGATTTCCCGGCTTAAATTGACTCCACGCAATGTGTTTCTTGAGAGCCTCCAACTAGCGGCTTTGCAGCCAGCAAAATATGAAAGAAACACAAGCATTGAGAATTGGTCAGAGATAAATCTTATACTCAAAATGTACTCTGACAGTTAAGACCGTTTTATCAGTGGTGCA
>NZ_JAVRBR020000002.1:0-17590 GCF_034531165.2 Dendronalium sp. ChiSLP03b
GCTTGTAAAGCGCAAATCCTTAATTTGGTTGGCTTTTGGGTGTAAGGGTGTAGGGGTGTAGGGGTGTAAGGAAAAGAATTAAAACCAACTAATCAGACTCGCAAAGCAACACTCTTCCCCTACACCCCACACCCCTATACCCCTACACCCAGCCATAGCAAGAGTTTCACGTTTTCGAGCGTGACATTCGTCTCTGAATACTTGGATACTTGAGTATCCGCATACTCACAAAGTAGGCGATCGCTCAAGCGTTTGGATTGTGCGATTGCAATGATTTTATGCTAATTTAACCACCAAACAACAGCTTAATGAAACTTGAATCTCTACTGAAACTCAATCGTACTATTCGCGTTATTGGCTTCGATGATGCCCCTTTTATTCGGGGTGCTGATGGCAATGTATCTATAGCTGGGGTGGTATGTGCAGGAACTCGATTTGAAGGTATGGTGTGGGGCGAAGTACAACAAGATGGTTTCGATGCGACAGAAGTCATTTGCAAGTTGTTGATTGGAAGGAAGTTTCTACCACAACTACATATCTTGCTTTTAGATGGAATTGGGTTTGGTGGGTTTAACCTTGTCAATCTTCCAGAATTAGCTGACCGTCTGCAATTACCTTGCGTCACCCTGATGCGCCGCCAACCTGATTTGGTTGCTGTTGAAGAAGCGATGAGTCATCTGCCAGACTTGCAACAGCGACAGAAACTTTTGCAGCTTGCTGGTACGATTTATGATTACTCACCCTTTTTCTTCCAAGTTAGCGGTGAAGAACCTGCTGTAGTAGCTGGAGCGCTTCAACGCTTAACTGACTGTGGGAAAGTGCCAGAAGCTTTACGTTTGGCACATTTAATTGCAGCTGCTGTCATGATTGGAGAAAGCGGAAGCTCGGCTTAAGACAAAAGACGCGCTAATGGGCGATCGCACACTACTACATCAACTAGCTTTTTTGGTTCTGGGGGATTGGTTGCGATCGCTTACTAACAAAATAGATTTTGAGAGTTTTAGGTGAGACAGAAGCTAATTACATCAATTACCTCTACTTTAACGCTCTCGCTTTCTAAATTCCCAAGGAGGTACTGCCTTGGGGTCATTCCACACCCCAGCACAGTTTGCGATCGCCATCTGCTGTGACTATTGGAATCTCCACGCCTTTAGGCTGGAGAGGATGTCAATGTTCTATCACTCCCTTATTTGGACAGTTGCCACTGTAGCGGGTATAGTGTTGTGCAAATCCAGCCCTGACCATTTCACCGTTTAAAAATATCTCTTCTTCGCTTTGGTATCCCGGCGTTCCCGATCGCGGTTGTACAAACACTTCAGCAACCGTTCTCCCATACCTATCTTGTTCGATGGGAGTAATCGTAACAGTGCCGTTCCCCTTATCAATGAGCGCTCGCAGGTAAGATTTGGCTTGTGACCCTAGATTTTGTTGCTTCTCGACTGCATCAATCCCACAAAACCGGATTTTTTTCCTCTTATTTCCTTGTCCCACTATGATAGTGTCGCCATCAGTAACCGATACTACTGTCCAATTCTCAGACATAGGAATTGTATATTTTGAAGTGGCATCTACCGCAGCCTCAATAACTGATTCTCTAATTCTGGAGTCAAGTGTAGGGATAAGGGCAATGATTGCTGTACAGATAAGTAAGAAACCTGGGTTTATCAGGAGCTTTTTGGACATTAATTATAAGGGCTATGATACTTCTATACTTCTGTTAGGTTGCCCAGGAAGCTTGACTGCTCTAACTTGGCTGGAGTAGGAACTTGTCACGGCTACGATTTCTCTTCATTGAAGTAATACATAACAATAATTAGTATGAGTACAATCAAGGGAATTGAAATTTATTAAATATATGGTTCGCTGGCTCAAGGCTGTAATTGTGAGTTTGTCACTACCGTTATTATTTAGCAGTAACGTTCAAGCACAAGATTGCACTCAGGTAAAAATTCGTGCCAAGATAGAACAGTTCAAAGATGACAAAACGCTCAAATCTGCTCGTGAAGCTGTAGTGCAGTGTGGGGAATTTGGGGTTCCATTCTTGGCAGAAGCCCTTAGTAATAGTAATGCTGCAACCCGTGGCAATACAGCCTATGCTTTAGGAAAAATTGGCTGGTCAGCACAGAAGGCTGTTCCTGACCTTGTAGAAGCACTAAGTGATGATGATAAAGCAGTTCGCAGCAACGCAGTCCGTGCCTTAATCGCGATTGGCAGATCGGCTCAGCAGCGAGCCAATACCCTGTCTGAGCTAGACTTGGGTACAGCCCAAGAACTAGAGGTGCTCAAGCAACACATGGAAAAGGCTCTGAGTCACCTAAAAGACAATCCGAAAGAATGGGCTAATCAAAAACAGGAACAGCAAGAACTGCGATTGACTCGAAATGGACTTAAAACTAAGGTTGTACAGTTGCAAGCAAGAACACTTTACCGTAGTGTTCAGTGGGTCAATAAAAATAGTTGGATATGGTTGCCATTAGTTGGATTGGGTTACTTGGGCATCTTTGCTATTCGTCCATTGTGGTTGCTGCAACTGGATAAAGTATTACAGTCCCAAAGTGTCAAACTACCTTTTGTCAACCTCGAAGTACAACTACAAAAGGTTTTATTATTCAAGTATCGCCCCAGAGTACTAGATGAATGGGTAAAAAAACATTTAGACTCCGTACAACAGGAATTTTTCGATAAAGAAATAGTTAAGCGAGATATTGAAACCTACGTTCCCCTACCTGTTACCCTTGATGGCAAAACCCTCATTCCACTACTACACAACATTAATGAGGATACATCTACAGTCCCAGCACAAGAAGCTGAACACAAACCGCTTCAAGATGCCTTACAGCAGCGGATGCAGAAAAATCAACAGTTTTACTTACTCATTCAGGGAGAAGGTGGTGCAGGAAAAACAAGCTTAGCTTGTCAGATTGCTCGTTGGGGGATGCAAGGGAAGTTGGCCAATCATCGGCTTTTACCTGTGCTAATTGACAGAGAGTTCCAAGAAAATGAAACCCTGCTAGAGGTTATTCGTAAGCAACTACAAGACCTAACCAATACTGGAGATGAAGAAATCAGCAACGAATATTTAAAAAGCCTACTCCAACAACGACGCATTTTGGTGATTTTAGATCGCTTCTCTGAGATGGAGAAGGCTAGTCACGATAAAATTCTTTTTTCCCTAGCCGAATTTCCAATTATTAATGCTCTAGTTGTCACATCGCGGCTAGAAGAGGAACTTCGAGGAATGAGTAAATTCATACTCAAACCCATGCGGGTTGAAGGTGAGCGGATTTCCGAATTTTTGGGTGAATACTTAAAGTTGCGTGCGAGACGAGATCGCTTTGATGACGAAGAATTTTTAAATGCTTGTCTGCGCCTAAACCGTATGGTAGGGCAGCGTAACATCACTATTCTGCTAGCAAAACTTTATGCTGAGCAGATGATTGCTACGCAGGAGGAGACGGGAGAACTGCCAGAAAATATCCCAGAACTAATATTGAGCTACTTGAATCAACTCACTCCTGATGTAGAACCTGAGAAACAGATAGCAGTCCATCGTGATGCTGAAGCTGTGTCTTGGAAGTGTTTAGAGCAAACTTACCGTCCTACTCCAATTCCACGAACAGCTGCTCTAGCTTTTCTTGCTGAAATTGACCCTAATGATAGCCATCACACCCGTTTAAACTACTTGGAAGCCTCTTTAAAACTGGTACAAAAGATTGAACCAGATAAAATACGCATTACTTTAGACCCGCTAGCAGAATATTTGGCTGGGTTATACCTAGTTAACAAATATAAGGATAATATTGCCGCTTGGACAAAACTTTTAGAAGATATCGAACAAAAATTAGAGAATTTGCAAGTGAATAAAGGTTTTTTACTAGCATTATGGGACTGCTGTGAAATAAAGAAAAAAGAATTTAATATACCAGACAGCATAATTGAGCAATTGCTTTACAAGACAGATTTAAAGCCAGAGGTCATCCGGGAAGCACAACGAAAACAGCGGATGAAGATGTTAGTTAATGACCTTTCCGCACCAGAGGCAGAGTACCGTGCTCGTGCTGCTGCTGACTTAGGAGCGATGAGCAAAAATGCTACCGCAGCAATTCCTCGTCTACGTAAAGCGTTGGAAAATGATAATGAAGTTTTCAAAGTTCGTATAGAGGCAGCTAAAGCCCTTAAACAGATTGGGCAAGACATTCCAATTCTTATTGGAGAGATTAAGGACGGAGTTGAGTCAATTCGTCTAGTAGAAGCTCCACCTACAGAGAAGATAAATTTAGGTAATGGAACATTTTTAGAAATAGTAGAAATTTTAGGTGGTACATTTCTGATGGGAGCAACTTCCAAAGAGGAAACATCAAGTGATAGGGAACACCCCCAACATGAAGTGACTGTTGCTTCATTCCTAATGGGAAAGTATTCAGTAACGCAGGCGCAGTGGCAAGCAGTTGCATCCCTGCCAAAGGTTGAGCGTGAGATCAAATCAGATCCATCCGGTTTTAAAGGTGCTAATCTTCCTGTCGAGTGTGTAAATTGGTACGATATACAAGAGTTTTTTGTCCGTATTTGCCAGTATACAGGACGAAAATTTAGACTGCCGAGTGAAGCCGAGTGGGAATATGCCTGTCGGTCAGGAAGAATAACCCCGTTTCACTTTGGTGAGACAATTTCCACTGCTTTAGCAAATTATAAAGGCAGTGTTATCTATAACAATGGTCACAAAGGAGAATATCGCGAGAAAACAACGCCAGTGGGAAATTTTCAAGTTACTAACAACTTTGGTTTATATGATATGCACGGTAATGTCTGGGAGTGGTGTGCAGATTCTTGGCATGAAAACTATGAGGGAGCACCCTTAGATGGAAGCGTTTGGCAAGAAAATAATAATAATCTACCTAAATATGTAATACGTGGTGGTTCATGGAAGGAACCTCCTAGTTCCTGTCGTTCTGCAAATCGCGGTTGGGAATACGCGAGAAAAGGCTCTAACACTCTTTCTTTTCGAGTAGTGTGTTCATATTGATAACAAAATCTGCAAGCTTTCATCCTCACCTGTGGAGAATTGCTCTAAGGAATTTGCCAAGCATATCCAAATTCATCTTTGATAGATACTTGCGAATGGTAGCGCAAGACACTGGGGGAATCATGATGTTGACGCAGTAGCGCCTGTGCTGGCTCCATACCCCATCCATATAGAGTTAATGCTAGAAGCACTACTAGGGCACAACGCCAGCAATATTGTGGAAATTGATACATACTCATATGGGTCTGCATTTAATTTAAGCGATCGCGCTGCACTCAGGTACGCTTATCATGATATTGTCTAGGTAGTTATCAATATGGCTGAACGGGTCAAAGGGCAGCAGTAGTTTCAAATCAACCTAGATATTACCTAGATACAGTCAAGGTATGAGCCAAACAGGGAATAACAGGAAGCTAGCATCTTTTAACTGTGACCAAAAGATGTGGGAGCAGTTTATCGCTCGTTGTCGCTCTGTTTAATTCATTTGTAGCTAAAATTGGCAGTATTAAAGAGCAAAAAACTGAAGGAATGGCAGCAGTTGTTGCCTATCTAATGTTTGCTTCTTACTGGAGAGTCCACCAGAGAGGTACTGCCCCTCCTGTTGCCGCGTTATCAGCACGGTGCCTCACTTTTCGGCTTCTGGTGGAAGGCGGAAGATGGAAGAATCGAACTCCTGGGTGTTACCCCACCCCGGTTTTCTAGACCGGTTGCCAACCATTTAGCAGCATCTTCCTTGAAGGGGTGTCTGAGGAGGCTTGAACTCCCTAATGATTGGTTCCACAAACCAGCGCCGCGACCACTTTGGCTTCAGACACCAAGAGTGGAGCCAAGGGGATTTGAACCCCTAACCTCCTGTGTGCAAGACAGGCGCTAAGCGCCACTTAGAGCTATGACCCCATGTGGCAGGAGCGGTAGGATTTGAACCTACATGAGTCAGTTTAGAAGACTGATGCCTTATCCATTAGGCGACACTCCCATAAATTGGTAGCCCTGACAGGATTTGAACCTGTAACCCTCTGTTTATAGGACAGTTGCTCCACCATTGAGCTACAGAGCTAAAAGAGCGGACGACGAGAGTTGAACTCGCATCTGGAGCTTGGCATACTCCGATGTTGCCCTTACACCACATCCGCATTTAAGAACCTATATGGTTCCAAGCGATCGACGAGACTCGAACTCGTACCGTGAGTTTGGAAGACTCTGATGCTGCCTTTACACCACGATCGCGTTAAGCTGGCAACAGGAGTTGAACCTGTGTCAACCTGATTAAGAATCAGGAGCATAACCGTTCTGCCAAACGCCCAAGTTTTGGTGGGTCGCCAGAGACTCGAACTCCGATCGCTCCGCTTAAAAGGCGGGAACTCTAGCCATTGAGCTAACGACCCTCGAATCCGAGTGGTAGGATTTGAACCTACAACCGCCTGTTCCCAAAACAGGAGTGCTGCCAAGCTACACCACACCCGGATAATACTGCTGGTGGGAGTTGAACCCACAACCTCTGGTTTCTAAGACCAGCACCTCTTCCAGTTGGGTTACAGCAGCATAATTTGGTACTCCCGGTGGGATTTGAACCCACACACAGACTGTTTTTGAGACAGCCGCCTCTTCCAATTGGGCTACAGGAGCGTAATTTGGCTGCCCCGCCAGGATTTGAACCTGGAATCTCCTACTTCAAAGGTAGGGATGTTGCCAGTTACACCACAGGGCAATAATTGGCTGCCGAGGTAGGGTTTGAACCTACACACTCCTGTTTCAGAGACAGGTGACTCTACCAATTCGTCCACTCGGCAATGAATGGCTGCCCCAGTAGGACTTGAACCTACAACCCCCGCGTTAACAGCGCGTCGCTCTGCCATTGAGCTATGAGGCAATGTGCCAGTCCCCCAGGTCGGAATCGAACCGACGACCTCTGATTTTTCAGACCAGCGCTCTCTACCAAAACTGAGCTACCAGGGGATAAGACGAGAACGGAAGGACTTGAACCTTCACTTTTCAGTTTCGTAGACTGACGTGTTATCCAATTACACTACGTTCTCATAAAGCGGAGAGAGAGGGAGTTGAACCCACAGTGGAATGAGGAATCCCACGACTGTTTAGCAAACAGCTTGCCCTGCCAATAGCAATCTCTCCATGATGGGCCGGGTAGGATTTGAACCTACGGGGCACACAGGCATCCGTTTTACAGACGGCTTCCTTCAACCGGACTTGGATACCGACCCATGAGGCAGTGCAGACGGGACTCGAACCCGCTAATTACACGCTTGAAAGACGTGCCGCTCGGCCACTTCGCTTCTGCACCATGTATGCCGTGTAAGTTGAAAAAGCTGTTGATTCACACACAGGAATTGAACCTGCATAGACTGTTTAAGAGACAGTTGCCTTACCATTAGGCGAGTATGTAAGCTTTTTCGGTCAGGACACGACAACGCACAGACAAGGATTTGAACCCTGACCCAAGGTTTTGGAGACCCTGGTGCTGCCGTTACACCATCTGTGCATTTGGTAGCAGCGACGGGAGTTGAACCCGTATATGCTCGGTTATGAGCCGAGTACCTTGCCGTTAGGTGACGCTGCAACGTTTGGAGTCCGAGGTGGGGATTGAACCCACGATGATTGATTTTGCAGATCAACGCCTTCCCACTTGGCTACTCGGACACATCTAGAAGCCTTGACGGGAGTTGCACCCGCAACTCTATGACTGAGAATCAAAGCGACTTGTCTATTTGTCCACAAGGCTACAAAGCGGGGATGATGGGATTTGAACCCACGTTCTTTCGCTCGACAGGCGACTGCTTTAAACCAGACTAAGCTACACCCCCACATTGAGTGGCAATTATTCAGTTTTCATGGTTCTGATAGTGTTAGCTCTGTGCCTTTTTGGGAGGCTGTAATCTTCCACTACATTTATACTACATAGTGTATTACAAAGTGTCAAGGGCGTACTACAAACTTTTTTTAGAAGTAAGAGGGCAGTGTTATGTAATCGCGGTATTGCCCTCTGTAACTATGGTTTTTAGAGAACACTACAACTGAATTTTTTAGTATGTGTGGTTGCTGACTTTGCTGCTGAGGTTCCATACGTTGATTCGCTCCTAAAAAATAACCCCCGCCTCTGGTCATCAGGAGCGGGGGTCTCTTCGTTGATACTTTTTGCCCTATATTGGTGCTATAAAACACTTGCACCTCCCGCTCTGGATGAATTGATCTGGATTCAGCCATGTGGCAATCGCTCCAAAAATGCCAACACTTGCAGATTTACCGGCCAAAAACCGATATGCTTCCTCAAACGCAAACAGCACGAACACTCTGCCTAAACCCTTACTAGATCGGCAATGCATCGCGCTACTAATGGTTGAGGAGAATCTGCTTATCATCGAAGTTTGTAGTATTTGTAATTAAGATTAATATTGATAATACAATTGTAGTATATGTTTGTCCGCTACATAGTTCTGGGGAGTGATCGCTACGCCTACAGCAGCAAAGGTTAATTTTAGGTTTTTGCGTACTTAAAAACTCAAATATTCAAATAAATTCTTTTTCTTAGAGGAAATGTAAAGGATGCGATAAATAAGGCGACCAGTGCGATCGCCTTTTTCCTCTAAGAAATTGCCTGCTCAACTGCATCAAGCAGCTTTCTAGCTAATTCAAACCAACGCTTTGCCTTTGGGTCTGTTTCTGCTCTTGAGTGAACTGATTCCGGTTGGATTTCCCATCCTTCATAGTTAGCAAGGATGGTTACAAATTCCTTTTCTAGCTCGTAGCGTTGTTCTGGTGTCATTAGTTAAGAGCTTGGGCGATCGCAGTTCCTATCTAATGTAATGTTTTCCCCTGTGCAAAGTCTCTGAATACTTGGATACTTGAGTAACCACATACTCACAAAGTGGGCGATCGCCTTGCACTGCTCCAAAAAGCAGTTCTTAGAGGAAAAGGGGATTAGGTGCGATCGCTCTCCACAAATAAAAGCGATCGCACCCCCAAACCGCGATCGCTCTTTTCCTCTAAGAAAAATTGTTAGTTGAGCGCAGCCGCGATCGCTCCCTTCGATACTCCGGGCGGCGAACCTCCACAGAACCCCACGCCGAACCCCCCGAACCTTCGGATAGTGAAAAGCGAATCATTTGACGATAGCGAAGCGGTAGCGAGTCATCGAGCGTCTTTCGCTCAAACTCCTACACCACAAACATTTACACCCATTTCGATAGAACCTAGTAAGGAGTTCGACGAACGTTTGATGAGGTTCGTTGAGCCTTCAGCGAAGCTTCCACCCTTTGGTGCAATTCGGCAAATGGAGCGGGACTGGATAGGATACCTCTACTGTTTCCATGACCCACCCGTTAGGAACCAAAAAGCCCTCATCTTGAGGGTGTGGGGTTACAAGAGCGGGGATAGTAGCGGATACCGCAGCGCTAGAGCAAGGTTACGCACAATCCTTATTGATGCTGGTATTGAGATTAAGAAAAGGGTGAACCATGAATAGTTTGGAGTTTTGCGATCGCTACCTCCCTGATTACTGGGCAGAGCGAGATTTACAGCTGCTCATTCAAAAACGGTTACAAAGATGGTGGTTTCTCGCCGCGCCTGATGAGTTAGTAATCAAAACACCGTCAACCAGTAGACGAATTGACATCACCACTTGGTTAACTGTATATGAGGTTAAGAAGTGGTTGACTCGTGACAACATCTTTCACGCTGTAGCACAGACTGAACTTTACACCTTTTATGGCCCTAAGCTGCTATGGATGTTTCCGAAGCGCCGGGTAGTGGTCGGGCTTGCACCAACAGAACTAAGTGAGTATGAGCAGGCTGCACGAGTGGCGCGGGATTTTAGGCGAATGGGTATAGAGGTGATTTTCCTCAATGAAGCTGGGCTAACTTTTGAAGTTCCAGAAATTGGGGCAGCATTTTTGATTGTGGGAATAATTATTTTAGTGGCAGCGATCGCAGCCTATCTACTATCGGGAAAACTAAGTTTATAAGCAATTAATTATTAATACTAATGACAACCACATTAGACCTATCAAAGTTATTGTACTGCCGCAATTGCGGTATGAAAACGCATCATTATAGGGATTTAAAATATGACTGGGGCTATAGCTGTAAAGTTTGCCAAACTTGGCAGCATCAAAGCCAGCTTGCATCAATTCAGCAAAGTTATGCAGCGAAAATGATTTTAAATTCAATGGCGCGTAACGAAATTTATTATTGTGGTAACACGCTCTTGTAATTTATTGAAGCGGCTGAAGCTTTAGATATGGATTACGATTATCAAAAAACTGATGATGGGTATGATTTTCAAGCGTGGCATACTGAAAATCAAGAAACATTTGCAAGAATCAAGTTGTAAAGCGATCGCTCTACCAACTCCCATCCTCTAAGAAAAAATGTATCTACTCAAAGTTTGGAATAACTCAAGTCAAAAAACACATTGGTATCTTTGCATAAATTACACTCAAGCAATGATTGCAACTCGCCAGATAAAAACTTGTTGGTTAACTCATACTCTTGTACAAGGTTTCAGAATAATTGATTAAATTTATGATTGAAAAATTAACTAGAATTATATTAAAAATATTACCAGATGATACGCTATGCTTACTTCATGAAGAATGTTTCGATGAAATGAGAAGAAGAAAATTTATTATTTATGAAGATGAATTAAATCAATCTGGGCAGAATTAAATCAGTAGCGATCGCTCCTTTTTTCCTCTAAGAATCTTGATGTGAAAAAGACTGATAGCATTGGTTATGCCCTATGAAGGGCGATCGCAGCTTCTAATCAGACAAATACTAATGCCTCGTCAGCCTCGTCAAATACAACCAGGATATTGCTACCACATCACCAGCCGCTGCAATAACCGCGAATTTTACTTGAATCGTCGAGAATGTCGGGAGGTGTTTCTTTTTGCTATCAAAAAAGCATTAGATAAGTTTAAATTTAAGCTCTATGCTCTGTGCATTATGAGCAATCATATTCACTATCTGCTTGAGCCAGCCCACAGTCAAGATTTACCCAAAATCATGCACTGGCTAAATTGGTACACGGCTATGTGTTTCAACCGAATGCTTAAACGTACTGGTCACTTTTGGGAGAAGCGTTATCACAGCAGTGCATTTGAGAATACTGACTATCAAAGGGCATTAAACACACTGCGGTACATTCACGCCAACCCTAAAGCTGCCAGAATGCAGCAAGGATTTTTTTATGACTTCAGTAACTATGGAATGCACGACAAGTTGACAGATGATGGACTTACTCAATGGCATCCAGCATTTTTGTCTTTGGGACAGACACTAGAAGAATGTGCTCAAGCCTAAGTCACTGGGGTAGTAAGTTACTGGGCGGGATGAATGTAAAACAGAAGGCAGCGAATAAAAAGAATTCATCACCAGGGCAATTGAGCTTACCTTGGAACCAGTGCCAGGTATTGGAAAATCCCCAAGTGGAAGAGATTGCAGAAAAGTTTACTCGTGCCAATTGCTTCAAACGTTGAAAATCTGCTAGAGTTGATGCGTGGTTGCTTTTCCCCGTCCTTGGGTCACGGTTCACACTTGAACGCCCGCGCAGCGCACAACGCATGAGGGAAACAAAAATGTGCACACATGTGCAAGTTACGAAGGGGGACGGAAAAAGGGAAAGGAACCGCGTAGCTGCTTAGGTGTTCGTTCATTCAACCTAACTTCAGGGCTAGCCTTGAAGAAGCAAAGGATAACTGTATTTTATATGCAGATGTCCACAGCTTATCACGAATTGCTGTTGCAATCTGTGATGCAGAGTTGTATGCACGAATACCCGGTTAAATAAAGCAGCATAAAATTAAGCTTTTAGCTACCGGAATTGTTGCAAACGCTCTCTTCAAGGCAGCCTCCTAGATTAAACCCAAGGAGGTTAAATAAAGTGCAACGTTCTGTCAATTTTGCAAGCAATAGCATTAATAGCGCATTCAATGTGGATGCCCCAGGCTTTTTATGTCTGGGGCTTTTGCGTTTGCAGTTTCTATTCACAGAAAAAAGCCCGGAATCTCTCCAGGCCATCAATATAAACCACTTTCATCATAGAGTTATGTTCGTAAAAAAGAAAAACTCGTCTCTACTTCCAAAGGGAAACTTGCCTCCTGGAAAGTATGCTTACTTATTCCTTGCCCTTGTAGCGATCGCTCATATCGTTGCCGCCGCATTCTCTGGTTGCAACCCTGTGAACTTTTATTTAAAAGGGTTAGGAATTGAGTACCAGTTTGAAAAGGGAGCTTGTCAACTTCCCCCAGATCAACAACAGAAGTAGGATGAGTTAAATCAGATGTCCAGTGGTGCGTTGGCGCTGGGCATCTGCAATTTCTTAGAGGAAAGTGAGAAAGCGATCGCAGCAATTAAAATTCAACAGCAACAAAAAACCCCGGCGTTAAGTACCGAGGTTCACTTAAGAAGCCCTTTGTGTCGATGGGAGATACCGATACCGTTGTCGAAAAATCTTAGCTAACCGCAAAAGCAACCAAAACTAGAGCGGTAACAAACATAGTTGCAATTGCACCTTGTATAACGTAGTTACGTTGTTCCCAAATTGCCGGGTACTCAGCGCAGTATACCTGGGGTTCAGTTGGGTAATTGTTGAGAACGCCGTTTTCATTAACAGTGGTATACATTGTTGTTTCTCTTGTTTGTTAATTTATGTAAATAAATTTAACAATATTGTTACGAATAGTCAACAGCACTTGACACCAAAAGGCTGATAGCGCTAATAAAAGTCGCTTATGAGAAGAGATGGAATGTGGGACGGGTGCGATCGCGCTGTTGCGGTGGTTAGAATCGCAGTACTTAGCTCGACCTTACCGCTTAATTGGGTATTCGCGTACTTGCATACTCGCGTACTCATAAGTGAAAGCGATCGCATTAGGGTAGGTAAAAAGTGCGATTATTTATTGAAGTATCAACTCATCAAAACCTCGGCAGTACTGTACCCGTCCCAGCATCTTTTTTAGGACGAATATATCCCTTGGTAGTATCAGACTTGATATGCCCCAACTGGTCTTGCACCTCAAAAAGTGGTTTAACTTCTACCGCCCTCGTTGCATGAGAATGACGCAACCAGTGACACGAGAATTTAACCTTCGCTACCTCAGATATATCCTGAATCAATCCTTTAATCGCGCGATCGCTCAATGGCAATCCTCGCTTTTTCGGGTCAGGTGACATATTGGGAAACACTGGCATCTTATCACTAGCCATCCCCCGATACTTCTTGAAAACGAGCGAAGTCTGATGGTCTAACCCTATCTCGCGGTACTTCCCACCTTTGCCTCGAAACTTAATCGTATAGTATCCCCGGTTTCTATCCTCTGGTGTTGGATCGGGATACCACTGGAAATTATGCCAATATAAACCCGGATAATCTTCCTTGGGTAGCCCAGGTTCATCACCCGGAACTGTTACTCTACCTAGTTCGCCAACTCGCATACCGCTATAAAAAAGCAGACAAAAAACCAGCCAGTGCTTACCCTCCAACTGCTTGGCAGCTTCAGCTAGCTTCTTCATCTCTAAATCTTCTAAATACCGCTCTGCCTTCGGTAAATCACTGAAATTGTCGTAATTTATGGTACTTGCAATATTCCTTAAAAAATAACCAACATTCTCTCCACTCCCGTAACTCCAGAGCGAACGCAACATCAGCACTTGGTTTGATTTAGTATAAGGGGAAACCTCACCCCAAGAAGCAATAAACTCTAGTAACTTTGGCTGCTGAATTAATCTTAAATCGAGTATACCTTCATTACGTACCCAATCAAGTAATTTTTGACCAAAACTATAGTATTTACGCTTAGTTTGTTCGCGGTTTTGGCTTCCAGCCCAAGCCAAAATTAACTCATCATCATTAGCAACCGCAGGCGTGCGGTAATAATATTGGCGAATTACTTCCTCTACCAATTCTGGAGTTACTTGCCCAGAGGTATTTTGCGCTACAACTTTTCTTTGGTTGGGAGAAAGAATCTCTACGGAGCTAACCTCAATATTAGTAACATCCATGTGGGAAATAAGAGTTACGCGATCGTAAACATATAGCTTCCTGGAAGTGATGTTTCAGGAAGCTTTTATATTCTACGATAGCGCAGTAAATATGCGGGTATTGCCTGCTCAAGTATTTATCGGCAGCCAACGCCCTGGCTTTTAGGTTTTTTGTGGTAAAAATGTAGCATTTTGGGTAAGCCACATTAACATACAAGCTATGGGGCAGTACGAAGAGGAGATTATTTTGTCAGTAATGATTATTTCACTGGGTAATAGAGTCCTTGTTTATCATTCCATTCCCACCCCACGCTCATCGGGTCGCGGTTACGAGTCCAACTGATAAATTCTTGGGCGCTCTTGTTTTCTCTTTCAGCAATAAGGCTTTGGGGACTTACGGCAAGTCGTTGAGCTAGATTTTCATTTGCCTTGGGTTGCAACTCAACTTGAGATTGCTGATATGAATATGCTTGTCTTCTAGGTCTGGTAGTGTTATATCTACCAGAAGCCATCGCCCGTTCTATGAGTTCCAGCTTTTTGGTTATTACGTCGAGCTTGGTTTCCAGCTTCTTCTCTAGCTGTAAAACCGATTTACTGCTTGGGGCAACATCGATATCAATATTGCTATCAAACTGAGATATTAATTCCTCTAAGCCTTGCAATAAGGCAATTGTATGCCCCTGCCTATGCAGTTTTGATAATCGGCGTACTACTGGAATTAAAGCAGTAGGGACGCGAATCATTTCGCTTGGTGAGGACTTTTGGTCAGTCATTTGATATCAGTTTTGATAGCAATAAACTGATGATAGATGAAAAGCGATCGCCTGTCGGCAGATTTTCTTAGAGGAAACAAAGTGCGATGGTGTGGGTGCGATCGCGCTTGAATTTTCTAGTTGCCATTGTGACGAAAAGAGGCAAAATTAAGTGAAAGGCTGGAAATACACTCAAAATAGTGAAGTAATAATTAAATCTCTAAGAGTGCTTAAATTTATGCTAATGATTGGCCGCTTTCGTCTTGTAGCTGTTAGTTTGACTTTGCTTGCATTGTTGGGATGTTCATCAGCAGCTCAGACTCAGATGCCAACAGTACAAAGGACAACGCAGCCAACACCCGTATTTACTGGGACACCTGCCAAACCCTCAATAAGCCCTCACTTGCTGTTGGGGAATCCCAGCGGCGCAACTCCAACGAGCATTACTCCAGATAATTATTTAATGGTAAAAAATCAATATGCACTTTCCTACAACAACAGCAAGGGAACTCCCAACTGGGTAGCTTGGCAGTTAAATAAGTCATGGCTAGGGGACGCAGAGCGCCAAAATAACTTTCGCCCTGATAGCACTTTGCCTGCTGGTTTATTAAGGGTGACTCCTTCTATGTACTCTGGTTCAGGATATGACAGAGGGCATGTTGCACCATCGGGCGATCGCACCCGGACAGTAGAAGATAACACCGCCACCTTTTTAATGACAAACATGATGCCCCAGACACCGGACAACAACCGGAACACTTGGGGGAATTTAGAAGATTATTGTCGGGAGCTAGTAAGACAAGGTAAGGAACTGTATATCGTAGCTGGGCCTTTTGGTAGTCTTGGCGAACCTCTTAAGGGTAAGGTGGCGGTTCCTCAAACTACTTGGAAGATAGTTGTCGTACTAGATAGCCCTGGCTCTGAGCTTAACGGTATTACTGCAAGCACTCGTGTCATTGCAGTGAACATCCCCAACGAGCAAGAATTAAACAATGACTGGAGAGCTTACAAACTCAGTGTTGATGAATTAGAAAAAATCACAGGCTATGATTTCCTCTCGAATGTTTCTCCAAATATTCAGGAAGTTATTGAAAGCAAAGTAGATTCGTAAACAACTCAAGTTTCTACAACTTTCGTAGAAATCCCCGCTAAATTTCCTGCTGGGGTATCACCAACAATATAAGCATCAACCTCTTTGTTGCCGAGGCGATATACCTGCAAATTACTCAGGTTTTCTTTGAGTGTCTGCACAAGAGTTTGGAATCGTTTTACGGTTGCTTTCTCTTCGTCACCATGCCAATCTTCGGGAGTTGTTGCTACTTTAAAAAAATCATCAATCCCTATGGTTTCAACTGATGTGTTTTGTGGATGATTTGTGTGTTGTACAACTTTTTGGGGTGTGGCTGGAGGTGTAATTTCCCATAAGAATACTGAGAATGGGTATTCAGACTCACTCATAAATAGTAAGCCGTCAGCTGCCCGTTTTAGCTGTTCTAAAATTTCTGAATTAGTTTTAGTCATATAGGGCAATAATAGAGCGATCGCCTACAACCTTTACAATCATTTTCCTAGAGGAAACTTGAGCGGTGGCACTTTTATACTTATTCTTTCCCAAGGTACAGGTTTTTGGTAAAACCGTAGTGCCAACATCATAAATTATGGCCGTAGCCAAACCCTGGCCACTCACAGGTGCATCAATGAACAAAACAACAAAGAACACATTCAGTTCTGAAATGACTGATGAAGATTGGTTTAACTTAGGAAAATCTGATGCCTGGGCTGGAAAACCCAAAGTGCCACCAGAACACGAGTCTCAATCGGCGAGTATGTATGACTTAGGTTACAGCGAGGGAGAGATTACACATTCGCCAACTGAAACAACAGAGGCAGTCAAATGTTTAAATCACGCAAAGCTAGCCGAATTTGCTCCACACGCCTGCGATTGACACCGAGATCCGAATCTCCCACGCGAGATGCCGAGCGCAGATGAATTACTGACTCATCAGGAGGGAAATAAAACTCTACGTCATCAACAAATTTGAAGATACGGCTTTTAGAAAGAGCATGGATGTAATTATTTGTCTGTTCTATAACCTCTGTACGAGGAACAACGCTGAGAACTTTTAGTAAGGTTTCTCGCGCTGCATTGCGGTCTACATGATAAGGAATCGGATCAATGGCGTGCTTGGAATCAGCGTTTTGACTCACAACACAGTTGTTTGAAGCCGGACAAGAACTAAGATGACCATTATCAACTCCCAAACCAGAAGAGGCAGCCCAAGTAGCCCCAGGAAGTATTAAACTACCAATCAAAGTTAGCAATATTACAAAAGTGATACTCCGCAAGAATCGCTGCCGGAACGCTGTGAAAAGACGAGACATGATAAATTTACGCCTCAAGGTTTGAATAGCACTCAATTATTTTCGGTCATTTTGGATGCTATCTGCGAGTTGCCGATTCGTCCTACACCGAATCATCCATCCACCCACACTCCGCGCTTATATTTAGCTAATTTATTTATTTCTACCACGTAAACAACAACAATGTTGACTAGTCATTCTGTACGTCGTATAATTTTAATATGTTGCTATTCTACAACGTAAATTAAATAAACCAAGTAAATGAAGGTTCAAAGGGTTCGCATCCCCGATACTGACAGAGTGACATGGTTGGTGCTGGATCAATACGGTTCGGTTAAGTTCTAAGCGGTGTTAATTACTGAAAAAGTGAGTGTTTGTAATTTAGCTGTTTGGGTTCTATGTATGGGCTTTTTGTTCGGAAATTTGGCTCTAGTTTTTTTGACAACACGAGGATTGCTTC
>NZ_JAVRBR020000003.1:0-155338 GCF_034531165.2 Dendronalium sp. ChiSLP03b
CTGAAACCTATATGTGGTGGTAGTTTTACTTTTTCGATTTCACTGTGAATCAGTGACATGGAAAAAGTTTTTGCCAAAAAGCTAGAGTTTTTGCCCTATAAGGAGAATAAGTTCTTAATTTTGGATAAAGTCGAGCTTAGATAGAACAGAAGTGTAAAATTTGGAGTTGTAGCAGACATCGTTTGAGCAACAACGAAGAATGAATTTACAGTACTCTCTTCAATGAATAAATTTTTAGAAAAACTGCAACCTATCCAGGCTAATATTTTCATTCTAGCTGGTACTTCGATAGCCTACGCCCCTTCTCTCCATCTCCATCACACTTCCACAACTTATCCCACATCTACACATCCTTATCTTGTTGCTCTATCTCTATATAGCTAGGGAACCTGAACTCCATTAACGTACTTCAATACTTGTTCCGTTATTTCTGTTGTTTCACCCACAGTCTTCTTTGACTTTCTTTTGACTGTTCTTTCATTTCCAGTCTGCTTGTCTTCAGTGGATAGCTCAATGATAATAGTTCCGTCCGCAGGTATATCTGAACTTGAAAAAGACAATGTTTCACCCCCCACTATTCCCTTTAATTCACCATCTATCAGTTCCTCGACAATAACTTTTTGACTACAGGTAGATTTGAAACTAACTCGATTGACATTAGCCATAACTTGCTCCAGAAATATGTAGACAATTTGTGTTTGAGATGTATTTACCAATAACAGTTTATTTAATAGCTTGTCAACGGATTATAAAAAAGATCCAACTTTTCTTACTTAACTTACTTTCCTCAATTTTCTAGTTTTTATTTTTCTAATTGTTCCTATTTTTATTACGTTATACAAGTTTAATACTACGATTTTTCATAAAAGAAGATTGTCGGCTAGTCCTTGCCATTAGAGGATGTTTGAAAAGTCCCTATTGATGTATCAAATACTTTCATATCCCCCTAAATCCCCCTTCAAAAGGGGGACTTTGATTATAGTTCCCCCTTTTGAAGGGGTGTTAGGGGGGATCAATAAGTGCTTACAATCACAGCCAAAGACTTTTCAAACAACCTCTGAATACAAAAGTGAATTATCAATTAAAATTTCAAAGCTTAAATTTTAATTCAAACTTTAAACTCCTGGTAAAAATCGTTTATTTGTGAACACAGAAGTGACATGAGAAAAGTCAGGAGTCAGAATCCTCTGACTTCTGACTAATTTACCAAACAGATAATGAGGAGTGTACAATTAGGGTTACACTAGGTATTGGTTGAGCTACAACGAATATGAATTTGTAGCATTTTCTTCAGTCGACAAACTTCATAAAAACTACAACCTCTTCAGGCTAATATTTTTATGCTTGTTTTGATTTAAGTTCACTTTATCTCTTAGTAATCACACTTGCTATACTTCAATTTATTTGTTGAGTTCAGCAAAGCAATTACGCTAGAAAGGCTATAGGAGAATATCTAAAAGCGCAAATACAAGCGTTGCTGTAGAATTTTTCACAGCGTCGATTGCTGGTTGTGGTGCTCCTAGTCCTGTAAGTACTCCTCCGAGTATTCCTCCCCCCACTACTCCTTCTAATTCTTCCTCATTAATTTCCTCAAAAACAGCTTCTTGATTGTTTAGTTGTGTCAAACCATTAACGTTAGCCATAATTTCCTCCAGAAAGTTACTTAGGCATTTGTGCCTTTGATGTATTTAGAAATAGCAGTTTAATTAATAGCTTGTCAATAGCTTATACAAAAGATCCTACTTTTCTTACTTAACTCACTTAACCCACTTTTCCTACTTTTTGAATCCCATTTTTTCCTTTTCTTCATAACATCTTCATGATGTTAAACATCCTATCAAGACGCACAATTTTTATACCAAAGGAGGATGTTTTATATAAAATTTTGCTTGTCTAGTTGATATACTTCGAGTTTTTGTGTAAGGCGATAAGTCTACAGATAGAGTTCTGTACAAGTTACTTACACACAGCATAAAAAAAGAAATATAGCTTATATCAAAAGGCTGATTTCTGAATTTTCAATCAGCAATTTAGTATTGTTTGGTAGCTACAAAGCACTACAATATGTAACTTTCATCAGAAATAAGTTAAATCCCACTTTGCTTTTCTTCCTAACGTTTTCACGAGTCCAACACCCAATAAAAACGCACAAATTTCATAAGATAAAGTTATATAAAAGTTACTTACGCTCAGCATAAAAGAAGAAATATAGTTTATATCAAAAGGCTGATTTCTGAATTTCCAATCAGCAATTTAGTATTGTTTGATAACTACAAAGTACTACATTATGTAATTTTTATGTAGAAACAAGAAAGACTGCAAGAAGAGTATCTAGAATGTAGTGGCAAGACTAAAAAGTTGCAAAAAAATTGTGGGTTGGGGAGCCACTGTGGTGAAGCACTTACTATCTCGGCGGTGAGGCAGTAACGGGTACGCAGGGGTCTCACGCCACTTCCTATCCTGCGGGAAGGCGTTCCGCCTACAACGGGCGGAACCCCACCCCAATCGCTTCAACGGGGAATCCTCCGCACAGCGCTAGCTCCGCAAGGCAGTGGCTCGACTTGAGCGGACTGGCATCAAGTGGTGTTTGACGTAGTCTTAAGAAGATGGTGATTTGCGTTGACATGCTATGATGGCCAGGGAATACTTACATGTAAGACGGCTTGTCTTTAGACATTGCAGTTTCCAAATTCACATCATTTGAATACTGAAGCTATACTCAAATCTGTGAATAAATATCTGGAGAGGTGGCAGAGTGGTTGAATGCGACGCACTCGAAATGCGTTTTGGGGCAACTCAACGGGGGTTCGAATCCCCCCCTCTCCGTTTTTTTTAAATACCCTAACAGTGTAAAAGCCTGTTCAAGTTGCATCTTAGCTTTAAAACTGAACAAGCAATAATTTGATTCAGGAATATCTCCCTTGATGCATTTTTCAAGGATAGTGAATATTGCTTCAGTTTTAGATTGGGAAAAGTGAGCCTTTACCACGTTGCCATAACTGCGATCGCTACTCAATGATTACGAACAGTTCGGCGGAAACTTTCATCAGTTGAGGGTAGCCTCACGAATTAACAAATTTTGCTACACTCGGTTACATCAGACAGTGTTTTTGGATTGAGCATCGAATTATGTAAAAGTGCCATAGCTGTCTAGTTTTACTAGAAGTTATTTTTTTAAATTAATTTAATAATTAATCTATTCTTATTAATCTTGATATAGATATGTAAAATAAGTTTTTTTTGTTACAATATGAACTCGATATTTAAGATTCTGCTCAAGACAATATGTGCATCAAGTTTGTTTCAATAGCTATAAATTAAACTTGATATGTGAAACTGGAATCTTGAAAATGGTGCAAATATACCGAGGACTAGGATATGAAATTTGGCATTGATATCGGGCATAATTGTCCTCCAGATACTGGAGCTAGAGGAATAAAATTTGAAGATAATCTCACTATGGAGGTAGGTACTAAAGTTATAGCTAAGTTGAAAAGTTTGGGGCATGAAGTAATTTCGTGTAAGCCAGATAGAGCTGATACAGTAAAGGATTCGCTAGCACAAAGATGCAATAAAGCGAATGCTAACGGAGTGGAAATTTATGTCTCGATACATTTTAATGCTTTTAATGGGCAAGCTAATGGCACTGAAGTATATGCAACTAGTGACAAGGGTAGACAAATTGCCAAACCTGTATTAGATGAAATTGTCAAGTTAGGATTTTTTAATCGTGGCGTTAAGAGTGGTTCTCACTTATTTGTCCTGAAAAATACAAGTATGCCCGCAATTTTAATAGAAAGTTGCTTTATTGATTCCCAAAAGGATGTAAATCTATATAACGCTGAAGCGATTTCTAATGCGATCGTCAAAGGTTTAACTGGGAAATTACCCACTACTCCTGTTCCTCCGGTTCCGGATGATGAGCAGAATACAGATACCACAACGCTCAGATTGAAAAAATCCTTAAATCGACTAAAAATAACTGATAAAAATGGCAAGCCTTTAGTAGAAGATAACTCATTAGATGAGTTAACAAAATCTGCAATAGAGAAATTTCAAAATATTGCCGGGATTCAAGCAACAAGAGTTGCTGGGGAAACTACATGGAATGCAATTAATTTGATTTTAGCTAAACGCATCATCAGACCCAATCACGCTGGCGGTACTGTTGTGAGATATCTGCAATACCGTGTAGGTGTTGAGGTTGATGGTGTCTTTGGGCCTCAAACAGAAGCAGCTATTAAGACATTTCAAAGACAGAATGGTTTAGATGCCGATGGGATTGTAGGAGGAATGACCTGGCAAAAATTAATTGGTTAGTTAGACTCAAGAAGTATGAAGTGAGAACTTACCCGTATATGTCTCAAGAGCAAGTGGAGTGAAAAATTAAGTTTTAGGATATTTGTAACCCATCACTTCAGGTTAGAGTAATTTCATACTTCATACTTCAACCTTGAGTTTGTCTAACCACGATTTCGTTCTAGCAGCAGCATCATCATCAAACTTAACAAAATTTGCTGTTCTTCGCGATCGCTGATTCGATCCACCGCTTTGATAATAAATTTTCTGGAGAGGAAAGTGGGGATTTTCTCCAAACGCATGACAATCGTGCCATCAGCTCGGCTAATTAAATACACTGGATTGAAAACATAACCAGTGAACATACCCACAACTGGGATTTCTGCGAAGAGAGCATCAGCAATTTTTACCCACGGATTTTTCTCCTGGATGTTCAAAGTAGTCGTGTCGCCATCAAAGATGTCATAGCGCGCACGCCAAAGAGATTTCAACCCCCGTCGTTTTACCGAACCGATATAAGTACCGTTGCTATCGCTAAAGTCATAGCGTGCCGAGAAGTCGATGATGCGATCGGCTTTGATGTAGTATAGCGGACGAGTTTGTTCAGCATCGGCAAAGATTGTAATTGCTTCCTTGAGCTTGAAGAGTTTTTGTTTGACATAGAAAACCAAACTGCCTTGAGCATCAACAATAGACATTTGGGGTGCTAATGCCCAGAATTTAAAGGTGAGTTCCAGAGGATACTGCATAGTTTTGCGGAAAATCGGAGAATTATCACCCTATTAATCCCAATTCTAGGGACGAAGTAACAGGTGTTGTATAACAAACAGTGGAATAAATTTAGGGAGGCAGGGGAAGATATAAAAAATGGCGTTGCATAACAGTGGGATGAATTGGGGTAAGCAGGGGAGGCAGGGGAGGCAGGGGGAGAATTTTAGAAGTTGCTAAATCATCCCGCAACTATGCAACGCCTAAAAAATAACTACTGCCTGTTTCCTTCTAACTGCTGCCTTTCTTCAACTTCATCTTCATCTGTGACTGTGCAGCAGTTTAAAAAAAATTTGGGCAGAGGGTGCATAAACAAATAAAGGTCAACCTATTGAGTAAGTGAAGGGGTTGAAACCCAAGATACACAACAACACTGAAACTTTAGGAGCATGACCATGAAATTTCGCCACTTAACCAGTTCTTTGTTAACAGCTACCGCACTTGTGACCTCTACATTACCAGCTTTCGCCGGCCCGTTTGATGCTCAACCTGCTGGTATCTTCAAGCCAGTGAATGTCATTCCCGGAGCAGTTTTAGGAAATGGAACTGCCAAGACTCCTACTACTCCTACCGCACCCAGTAATCCAGTTGGCAATACTGAAGTCCAAGGATTAGGCGACCATCAATCTTGGGTCGATCCAAAAACCTTGGCAAATGACCCCCGCGCCCTATGTAGTGATGTTGGCTTAGGCAACAACACCAGCAGCAGTTCTACCAAACTTGCTCTAGCAAATTCTACTAGCACCCGTTCCAGTTCTTCTCGCAGCCATAATGATGGCGGTGGCGGTGGTGTTAGCTTCTTAGGTATTGGTGTTAGCGGCAGTGGTGCTAGCCAAGGTAGCCAAAATAACAGTGATTCTAAAGATCAACGCACCAACCGCAACGAAGAAAAAACCAATAGTTCTTCGACAGTAGTTCAAGGCAAGAATTGTGATGCTTTTGTGAACTCCGCCGCTGCCAGAGATATGAACTACGAAGATAATCTCACCCGCCGCTATGAAATTAAAACTGGTCGTCGTGGACAACAAGTCAACCAACTACTCGAAGATAAATAATTAGTCAGTTGTCAGATTTCTCATTGTCTCATTTGAACCCGTCATTTCAAAGTTGACAGTATAAGGTTTTGAATCGTTAATTTTTAATTTTTAATTGTCGAAACGCCGGGGTCAGCGCCCTGGCAATTGCTTTATTTCCCATTAGGAAAACTATGAAAAGCAAGCTAGGCACCTACAAACAATTGTTTACAACACAGGATAAAAATTCCTCTTCCATACTCCTTACTCGCCATTGCCCACTCCGTATTTTCAAGCTAGGTGGAAGAATTATTACTTTCAGTACAATGCTATTCCTATGTGTAATATCTTTAGCAAGTGCTGAGACACCATCTCGTACAATTCGTGATTCCCAAATCCTACCCTATTTATTGGATAATCCCAATGACAATTCATTGGTGAGAGTGCGTTGTGTTTCTAAAAGTAAGCAGGAAATAGATAGCAAGCGTCGTATCATCAGAGATAGTCTTTTAAGATCGGATGTTGGCGATGTCTATCGACAAGCCGCGTTGCGTCTACGCAATGAAACTGTCACCATTGAAATAGAGAGCAGTTGTCGCAATGTCAAAATCCGCGTGCAAGACGGCTCAGACTTTTCTGATTACCCGAACTACAATCCTCACTTAAATGACAATCATACTGAATTTGAGGATTCTTCTTGGCTAACCCGTGAAGGTTCGGGATGGTATTGGCTACTGCACCGTCGCTAATGAAAGAGTGTTGAGTGCTGAGTCAGGAGTTAGGAGTTATTCTCTTTGTCCCCGCGTCCCCATGTCCCCCTCATCCCCCTACTCCTAAAAAAACATTTATTATGGGTGATAATGATTATCCATAAGGTAGGACAAGAGGCATTTAGAGTATGGTAGCTGACGCAATCACAAATTCAGTTCCCGTTACTGTTCTGACTGGCTATTTGGGAGCAGGTAAAACGACCCTACTCAATCACATCCTCACCTACGAACACGGCAAAAAAGTTGCTGTGATTGTAAATGAATTTGGGGAAGTGGGCATTGATAATCAATTGATTATTGATGCAGATGAAGAAATATTTGAGATGAACAATGGCTGCATCTGTTGTACGGTGCGTGGTGATTTAATTCGCATCATCGGCAATTTAATGAAACGGCGTGATAAGTTTGACCATTTAGTAATTGAAACTACTGGATTGGCGGATCCTGCACCAGTAATTCAGACGTTCTTTGTAGATGAAGATTTGCAAGGACAAATGTCTTTAGATGCAGTGATTACAGTTGTAGATGCTAAACATATTTGGCAGCATTGGGATGCAGACGAAGCACAAGAGCAGATTGCCTTTGCTGATGTAATTTTACTTAATAAAACTGATTTGGTAGCGCCAGAAGAATTAGATGAATTAGAAAAGCGGATTCGGGCGATGAATGCTATGGCTAAAATCTACCGTACTCGTAACTCTGAACTAGAAATGGATGCCCTTTTGGGAGTGAAAGCTTTTGATTTAGACCGCGCTTTAGAAATCGATCCGAATTTCTTAGGTGAAGATGCCCACGAACATGATGAAAGCGTTTTTTCTGTGGCTTTAGTAGAAGCAGGCGCAGTCGATGGAGAAAAATTAAACGCTTGGCTTTCTGAATTACTGCGTACCCAAGGGCCAGATATCTTCCGGATGAAAGGAATTTTAAATATTGCCGGAGAGGATAATAGATTTGTGTTCCAAGGGGTGCATATGATATTTGATGGCAGACCAGATCGCCCCTGGAAACCAAACGAAACTCCTAAAAACGAACTAGTCTTCATTGGTCGCAATCTTGATGAAGCCCAACTCAAACAAGATTTTCGTGCTTGTCTAGCATAAAACAAGCAAGGGGAGATGGGGAAGCAAGGAAAGATAAGGGAGCAAAAAACAAATAATATTATCCCCCTCATCCCCCTCATCCCTTTCATCCCCCTCATCCTCAATCTCCCACAGCTATGAACTCTACAACTAGCAATTCCAAAGAATTTGAAGAATATTATTCAGGGACGCTTTCAGATTATGTAACTGCGATCGCTTGGTCACCACAAGGTAAAACTCTCGCAGCAACTTCCGCCGCTGGAGAAGTAGTGCTGTGGAATGATGGCGAACTCACAACCTTGCAGACTGGTAACAGTAAATCAGTAGACTGCCTTGCCTATTCGCCAGATGGCAAGTTTTTAGCCGTTGGCGGACAGGATGGACGAGTCAAAATCTGGCAGGAAACTGAATTAATTGCCACTTTAGAAAATGCCCCGGTATGGGTAGATAAGCTGGCTTGGAGTCACACTGGCAACCAACTAGCTTTTAGTTTGGGGCGTTACGTTCAAGTGTGGAATGCAGATACCCGCGAAATTGTCGTTACACTGAATTTTGATAACTCGTCAGTGTTGGGTATTGATTGGCGTAAGGATGGACAATACTTAGCTATTGCTGGTTACAAAGGAGTCAAGATTTGGCACAGTCAAGACTGGGATGCAGAACCATATATCTTGGCTATGCCAACTGTCAGCGTAGCAATGGCTTGGTCGCCCGATGGCAAATTCCTTGCTTCTGGCAACATGGATCGCAGCGTCACCGTTTTAGAATGGAACAATCCCGACCCTTGGGTAATGCGTGGATTCCCTGGTAAAATCCGCCAATTGGCATGGTCAGAAGCTACCACAAATCTAGGTGCGCCAATACTCGCATCTTCCAGTGTTGAAGGCATTGTAGTGTGGGAAAAGTTAGAAGATGACTCTTTAGGCTGGGAAGCGCAAGTTTTAACTAATCATGTGGATGCGATCGCTGCGATCGCCTTTGCACCCAAAAGCTTTGTTCTCGCTTCTGCTGCTGCTGATGGCTGGTTGTGTTTATGGAACGAAGCCAAGCAAGTATCCCAAATTATCACAGGTGTTTCAGCAGGTTTTTCCAGTCTAGCTTGGCATCCCCAAGACAAGTTTCTAGCCGCAGGCGGCGAAAAAGGTGAATTACTCCTATGGTCAAAAATGTAACGATGTCAAGGATTCTGACAAAGTTAAGCAATGCTAAGTAATCGAGGTTGAAGGTAGTCAATAAATTGGCTATGCTGTATCAACAATACTATTTAGATGTCAATTATGAAGATAATCAAATTGATTTTGCTTGCCTGTCCTGTGTTTCTCGCATCTATACTATTGATAGCCAATCCAGCCAAAGCATTAAGTATAAAATCTGCACCTGCTACACAAGCGATCGCGGTAGTATCTACGCAGCAAACTACTGACTTGGCAGCACCAAAGTTGACTTTGGCATCCAATCCTATCGGTGATGGACTTGGTTGCAATTGTGCTAGTTGCGTTCAGGCTAAATTACAAATGCTACAAGGCAAGCTGCCATCTGTCGGCTTTTGATATAGTTAGGAATTATAGATATTTTAGAGGCACAGCAATGCTGTGCCTTTATTGTGCTGAGTTAGGAGTTAGGAGAGACGCGACGCCAGTCGCTACAACGGGGGGAACCCCCGCAACGCGCTGGCTCATTAATCGCGTCTGTATAGGAGTTATACCATTTCCCAAAAATAATGATACAGATCCAAACCCAGAAACCTAGACTAAATGGGACTTTCTTAATTACGAATTACGAATTACGAATTACGAATTGGTATTAACAGTTATTTCTCCCTCATCTGCCTCTACTCTCTTATCACTAGTTGCCAGTTTTCCCAAAAATCCAACTAATTTGCCCTCGCAACAATTAAAATCTCACACCTTGCTAAACCACCGCTACAATTGCTTTAGATTCACGACTTGATTTGCAAAATCATCCCGCATGAGCAATACGCCGCATCACTACATTCCACACCTTAACCCGATCATTTCGGTTGATTTGCGACCTTTAGCGTAATTATTGCTTCAGCAGACGGTAAAAACCTGCACTACACTTTTTATTGGAAGCACTCACCAAAACAGTGCTGAGTAAAATGAAGCATATTGGGAAGGAATTGTAAGGGTTTTTCGGTCTGAAGCCTCCGCCTGGAGTCGAAAAGAAAAAGAAGCGAGTTCCTTATTCAATCTCCTAACTTTACTTTTGTTATGGTGTTTCACTCAGCACTACTGAATCTAGCATCGCTTTTTACCATTGTGCTTTTACCCGCAACCTTGGGACGCGCAAACACCTCAGCATTTACCAAGCAAGTTTTGAAATAGCATTTCACTCATCTCTTACTAATAATGATTATCATTTTTATAACTAGCAGGAGTTGATGATGTCAAAAAAATTACCATCAAATAATTCCCTACAAGCTGGCCTTGTTGCCTTGACAATTGGATTTGCTGGGTGTGGAAATCAAGCCGTAAGCACTTCTTTCACTCAAACCACCAGCATAAACGAGAATCTGCCCCAAGTCGTAGCAACCACAAGTGTGCTGTGTGACTTAATCAAACAGGTTGCCGAAAATACCATAAATCTCACCTGTTTGATTTCTCCAGGTCAAGATCCCCATGTCTATCAACCAAGTTTAGAAGACCGCAAAGCCATTGAGCAAGCTAATCTGATTCTTTACAATGGCTACAATTTTGAACCAGGATTGATCGGAATAATTAAAGCAACTAAAAACTCTACACCCAAAATAGCCGTTGCTCAACTTGCGGTTCCTAAGCCACAGCAATTTCGCCAAGCTGGCCGAAGAGTCACTGACCCTCATATTTGGCACAATGCCAAGAATACTATCAGTATGGTGGAGGTAATTAGCAACAACCTGAAGAAATTAGAACCTAGCAATGCAGCAACTTATAGTGACAATACACGCCAAATCAAAAATCAACTAATCCAGATGGATAGTTGGATAAAGTCAAGAATTGCTAGTATTCCCAGCAAACAACGCAAATTAATCACAACCCACAATGCACTAGGTTATTACGCCAAAGCATACGGTCTTTCGTTGGCAGGGGCAATAGAAGGTATAAGTACTGGGAGAAAACCAACATCTACACAAATGAAAAATTTGGTGAAAAACATTCAGCAGGCTAAAATACCAACAATTTTTGCAGAGACGACAATGAATCCTGAGTTAATTCAATCCGTAGCTCAAGAGGTGGAAGTGAAAGTTTCAGAAAAAGAACTGTATACTGATGGACTTGGGGAATCCAGAAGCGATGGAGACACCTACCAGAAAATGATGGTTTCCAATACACGCACAATTGTAGAAGGGTTGGGAGGGACTTACTTAAGATTTAAAGCAAAAGAACGTTAGTAGTCCAAGCATGGTGAGAGGAGATGCGGTTCAGTGCAGAGCGGTTTTCAAGGGCTTAAACTGCATCATGACTAATCTTGTAGTCTAGGCAATAAAAAGCTATGCAGTCTAATTAGTAATTATACGTAAATTTTCTCAAGTCACAAGTTAAAGGAGCCAGCACACTGGCTCCTTTGCTTAATCACCTTTACTGAATCAATGCTCTAAAAGCGATAGCCTAATCCTGCTTGGAAACTAACAGCATCAGCATCGCTGTTCTTATAAGCGTCAATACCCCATTTCGCATCACCATAGGCAATGATATTTTTGGCAACTAATGATTCCGCACCAAGAGTAACTACAGGTGCATTCTCATTACCTAACGGAGTATTTTTACCTTCGTCCGTGACAAAAGAGTAACCACCACCGAAGTAAACGTTAGTATTTTTGGCGATGGGCATATCGTAAGTCACTATAGGCATAATTGCTGTGGCATCGCCCCCAAACAAAACCGCACCCCGAAGTGAAACAGGCGCATTGGGAATAGCGTAGCGTCCTTGGACGTTGCCACCAAATTGAGCGTCATCATCACCTTGTCCGCCGCTAGTTGCACCAGCGGAAATACCAGCACCGATATAGTTACTGTTCGTACCCGCTGTTCCGGCTGTTTGAGCAGAAGCAATTCCCGCTGAGAGGATAATAGAAGCAACAGTAAGGAAAGAAGCAGCTAAAGTTTTAAGTTTCATAGGTTTCTCTTTACTAGAATTAAGTTCAATTAATGTTCTCTAGTACTAGAGTCACCTTTTTAAAGGTCTTTCACCCTCCTGCACTTGGTTCACCCTGTAAGGTTAAAAATTTTTCACCTAATTGGGTGAACTCACTATGCAATTCAAATGGCAGCTATTTTTTTAAGAAACGCTGGCGCATACGAATTACAAAAGTATCCACTTCTGGGATTTTCATCCATGAGGCGATCGCACCAAACACCACAATCCCGACTAAGCTTGATATGCACAATTGCAACAGCAAAATTAGTAAACCTTCTTTACCTAACACCTGTTGACAACCAACCAAAGTCGCGTAACTTGCCATCCCAGCTACTACACTACCCGCAGTCAAACCCAGAATTGGCATTGTCCACTCTCGCCAAGGTAAACCATTCAGCTTGCGATCGAGCAACCACAACAGCATCAACATTGAGCTACAATTTACACCCACTGTTGCTAACACCAAACCGGGAGCGCCAAAAGGTTTAACTAAAATCCAATCGAGTCCAGCATTCAGGAAGATGTTAAAAGTACTGATACGAAAAGGTGTCTGTCCATCGCCTAGGGCGTAAAACACCCGCACCAAGACATCACGCCCCAAATAGGCAAACATGCCAATTCCGTAGAAAATTAGCAAGGATGACACCAACTCTGTAGCGTCTTGCTTAAAAGCACCGCGTTGATATACTACCTGAACAATGGGGACAGCTAGCGCTACCATGAGCGCTCCCAGAGGTAGCATGGTGACAGCACTCAGCAAAAGTCCTTGGCGAATGCGTAATTTTAGGTCGTACCAATTTTCTGGGTTAGCAAGTTTGGCGAATATTGGTAATAACGGCAGCAAAATGATGTTAGAAATAATTCCTAAAGGAGTTTGCACTAGCAAATTAGCATAGTTAAAGCCAGCAGCAGCACCAGGGATAGGGCTAGCGAAGTAAAGGACTGTAGCAAAGTTAATAGGCATCATGCCCGAGGAAATGGTCGCCGGAGTCATGATTCTAATCACTTCTTGAACGCTAGGGGATTTAAAATCAAACCGCAGCCGTAACGTGCCGAGTCCTAACCGCCACTGAGCAACTAACTGCACCAGCCATTGGAGAATTGCTCCTGCCAAGGTTCCCCAAGCCAATACCATACCACCGATAAAAGCGTATTCTGGCTTGATAATATCCTTGCCATGTTGCAAAAGCATGATACCAATACCAACAATCACGGTGATACTGGATAACAAAGGACTGATGGAGAGCAACCAATATTGATTGGCTGCATTGAGAGTACCGAAGCCAATGCCAATTAATCCCGAAAATAAAGCCATCGGTGCCATAATCTGGATCTGCTGGATAGCGATACCTCTGGTTGTGGCATCCAAGCCATGACCCACCAAATCAATAATTTCATCTGCCAAGAACATCTGAGCAAATGTCACCAGCAACAGCAATCCTCCCACCAGTGTTGTCACTGTTTCTACTAAAGGAGCCGCCTCTTCTTGCCTGCGCTTGGCTAAAACACTGACGACCGCACTGTGTAATGGGCCATTCACACCGCCTAGTAATATTAATAGAAAGCCAGGAATCACATAGGCGTAACTATATGCAGTGGCAGCCGCACCAACACCAAAAGCGGCAGCGATCGCCAGCTGCCGCACTAAACCAACAACTTTACTAATGAATGTGGCTGCGGCAACAATGCCAGCAATCCCAGCGAAAGAACGAGACGGTGTTTGCTCTTGATTAGTCACGAAGAATACCTGACAACTCTGCTAGAGTGCATATCTCTTGAATATTTAACCTGAAATCTCCAGGACTGTCAGGTTAAATTTGCCAAATTAGTCATGAGCTTTTAGTCTCATGGCAATAATTTTAAGTGCGTTGGCGAAGCCTTGCCGAAGGCATCGCTCAAAATTCAATTGCTGAGATGGCAATGATTGTATGCATTTTAGCTAGAAAGGCAGAGGGATGGAAGAGCAAGGGAGGATGAGGGAGCAGAGGAGATGGGAAGACATATTTTGCCTCTTGCCTTTTATCTTCTAACAACTGACTCTTGTATAAATGCGCCATGACGCGTTTGTAGCCTCTTTCTGGAAGACAGAATTATTTTTTAACCCATTACAAATAGAGATCAAAAAGGGGAACTATAACAGTAACCATCTTCTCGGAAATAGTTAGACATTCCAAAAATTGGAAGTTTGTCATAGTTTTGATGCTATTCAACCAAAGAAGTTTGGGATGAAAAATATTTATAAAAAAACAAAATTCAGAGCAATGGAACTCAATTCAAATTTCACGGAAAATTCACTTTTATTGTCAGGGGTTCAACTTCAAGAGCAACTAGAGCAACAAAAAGCTTTAGCAAGTGTGATTGGACGAATTCGGGAGTCTCTTGACTTGGAGACGATTTTCCAAACTACCGTTATAGAAGTGCGCCAGTTGCTCAATGCTAATCGTGTAGCAGTCTTCCAGTTTGATGTGGAAAAAGACTGGGACGGAGAATTTGTTTCTGAGGATGTTGAGCCTGGTTGGAATTCGGCAATGGCGGTAAAAGTCCACGATCATTGCTTTGGAGAACAATTTGCCGTTCATTATCAACAAGGTCGGGTACAAGCAGTAGCTGATATTTACGAGGCTGAACTGAGCGATTGTCATGTGGCAATTTTAAGTCAATTTCAAGTACGCGCCAACCTCGTTGTTCCTCTATTACGAGAGAAAGAACTGTGGGGATTGCTTTGCATTCATCAATGCAGTGAAGCTAGGAACTGGAAAGAATCGGAAATTGAATTTATTCGCCAAATTGCTGACCATTTAACAGTTGCTATTCAACAAGCCAAGCATCTTTATGAAGTCCAATTACAAGCCGCACAATTGGCTCAAGCAGCCCAGCGCGATCGAGTCATCGATCGGCTTGTTGATGAAATTCGTTTGCCTCTTGATATTGACACCATCTTTAAAACTACAACTCAAGAAATACTCAAGCTGCTGCAAGCCGACCGAGTTGCTATCTTTCGCTTCAATGCTGATTGGAGTGGTAGCTTTGTTGCCGAATCATTTGCCGAAGGCTGGACTCCCTTAGTTGGTGTTCAGAATGCGATCGCTGATACTTATTTGCAACAAACTCAAGGGGGACGCTACGTTAATAACGAGACATTTACAGTCAATGATATTTATCAAGCAGGATTAAAAGACTGCCATGTAAGTTTGTTGGAGCAATTCCAGGCAAAAGCTTTTGCAACTGCCCCTATTCTCCAGGGAAACACACTTTGGGGAGTCATCGCTGCCTACCAAAATTCCTCACCCAGACAGTGGCAATCCTATGAAGTGGAATCTCTCAGCAAAATCGGCACGCAAATTGGTGTAGTACTGCGGCATCATGAATTGCTAACAAAAGCGCAGTACCAAGCAGAACAACAAAAGACGTTAACTAGCGTCATTACTCGCATTCGGGAATCCCTAGATTTAGACATAATCTTCCAAACTACTGTCACCGAGGTGCGGCAAATGCTGCAAGTAGATCGAGTAGGAATCTTTCGTTTTGACCCTCAAAAAGACTGGGAAGGAGAATTTATTTACGAAGATGTAGCTTCAAGTTGTACTTCAGCAAGATCGGAAAAAGTGTACGATCACTGCTTCAGCGAACACTTTGCACCGCTTTACGCCCAAGGTCGAGTCAATGCGATCGCTGACATCTATCAAGAAAAGTTTCAAGCCTGCTACGTTCAAATACTGCAAAGATTTCAAGTGCGTGCGAATATGGTCGCACCTTTGTTAAAGAAAGGTGAACTTTGGGGATTGCTGTGTATTCACCAATGTGATGCTCCTCGTTACTGGCAATCTTCTGAAATTGAATTTGCAAGTCAAATAGCCGAGCAACTGGGAGTCGCATTAAGACAGGATTCTTATTTAAAGCAATTTCAAATGCAGGCTGTCCAGTTAGCAGAAGCCACTGAACGCGAGAAAGCTATGGAACGACAAGAACTTCTGGCTACAACTGTTGATAAAATCCGCCAGTCGCTGGATGTTGAAACTATTTTTAGAACAACTACTCAAGCTGTTCGAGAGTTGCTTGAGGTAGAGCGAGTTGCAATCTACCGCTTTAACTCTGATTGGAGCGGTAAATTTGTAGCAGATTCATTTAAAGATGGTTGGAAACCTGTTGCACAAGCCCAACCAATAATTCTAGAAACTTTTGAAGATACAGACGAAGATGATAAATTGCCACGCAACGAAACTTTTGTTCCCATTCGGCAAGGCGAAACATTATGGGGATTATTAGTTGCTTATCAAAATTCGCAACCACGCTATTGGAAAGATGAAGAAATTAATTTACTGGCACAAGTAGGGGTGCAATTGGGAATTGCGATTCAACAAGCAGAATTACTCGAACAAACCAAACGTCAAACTCTAGAATTGACTCAAGCACTGCAAGAATTAAAACAAACTCAGACCCGCTTAATTCAAGGTGAAAAAATGGCAGGCTTAGGACAACTTCTTGCTGGAGTGGCTCATGAGATCAACAATCCTGTAAGTTTTATTTTTGGCAATCTTATACATTTAAATGAATATATTAAAGAACTTCTAAATGTTATAAAAATTTATCGTCAAAATGATTCTTTATTTCCAGACATTAAAAAACAAATCGATAAGAGTGATTTGAATTTTATAATTGAAGATTTACCTAAAACGCTTGAGTCTATGAAGATAGGAACCGAGCGGATTAGCCAGATTGTGCTATCACTGCGAAATTTCTCTCGTACAGATGAAGCTGAATTGAAACCAGTAGATATCCATGAAGGATTGGATAGTACTTTACTGATTTTAGGGCATCGACTCAAAAATAATAATGAACGCCCAGCTATTGAGATTGTTAAAGAATATGGCAATATTCCTTTACTCGAATGCTATCCTGCCCAATTAAATCAGGTATTTATGAATCTCCTGAGCAATAGCGTTGATGCCTTAGAGGAAAAGTTTAAAAACATCCACTATCAGCATTTGGAATCATCAACATTATGCCCAAAAATACCCTTGAATATTTGGATTAATACGCAATTTATTAACAATCAGATTTTAATTAGAATAGCTGATAATGGTCTTGGTATTCCAGAAGAGGTGCGATCGCACATTTTTGACCCCTTTTTCACTACTAAATCACCAGGTAAAGGTACAGGCTTAGGATTGTCTATCAGCTACCAAATAGTGGTTGAAAAACATCACGGTCACATTAAATGTTCCTCAAAGCTAGGACAAGGAACGGAGTTTTTGATTGAAATTCCTAGCGGTAATTAGCAGGGGCGATGAAACTGCTATAGTTTCTCTAATGTATTGGCTCTGTAACAAAGGTCTTCGGGCAAGGCTTTGATAGATTTGTAGTAAGCACTTTAGTGCTTGAATATTTGAGGACTAAAGTCCTCATCCTAGGGACATCCAATAATTAAATTACTCAATTCCTGCATCCAATACCAGTATCCAATTTCTTCTCCCCCTGCCTCCCCTGCTCCCCCTGCTCACCCAAGCGATTGATTATTTTTTTATTTGGAAGTCCCCTACCGTGCGGGTTCCGCTTTAGCGGTACAAGCCGGGAAACCCGTCCAACGCAGTGGCTCCCCAAGACCCTTACGGGTGAAGCTCCTAACGTCGCGCTTCGCTGCGCTAACAGCACTTTGCTATTGACGGAAACCGCCTTCGCGCCAGCGTCTCCCCTTTGGGAGAAGACAGCAAGTACAGCACTTCCCGTTGTTATGAGGTACAGTTAGTAAGAAGAAAAATAATATCTTTTCATGAAAGCATATTCAATCGATCTCCGAGAAAAAATAGTTGCAGCACATATTCAGGAGAAAATATCAATTCGTCAAGTGGCAATCAGATTTGCTGTGAGCAAAAGTCTAGTCCAAAAGCTAGTAAAGCAACAACTTCTTGAGGGAAATTTACAACCTAAACAGCGAGGTAAACCGCAGTTTAGTCATCTGACAAATGCAGAAGTAGAGTTAAGAGAACTGGTTGTAGAGAATCAGGATGCAACAATAGTTGAGTTATGTGAATTATTTGCATTCAAGACGGGAAATTGGGTGAGTCGAACTGCAATGTGCCGTGCCTTACAAAAATTGGGATTAAATCGTAAAAAAAAACATTGCGGAGTACTCAAGCAGCAACTCCAAGAGTCCAAAAGCTCAGAGCAGAATATTGGGAAAAGGTCAGAGATATAGAGCCAGATAACTTAGTATTTTTAGATGAGACAGGAGTAATACTGGGTTTAGCCAGAACTCATGCACGTTCACAATCGGGAACAAGAGTATACGAATTAAAACCATTTTATCGCGGGTCTAAGGTAACAGTCATTGGAGCCATTAGTATGAAAAAAGTTGTGGCACTAATGACAATGAACAACTCAATGGATAGCACAGCATTTGATGTATTTGTTAAGAAGTTTTTAGTACCTCAATTATGGTCAGGAGCGGTAGTAGTTATGGATAATTTACCCGCTCATAAACTAGCATCAATTGAACCAATGATTGAAGCTGTAGGTGCAAAAGTTATTTGTTTATCTCCATACTCTCCCGATTTTAATCCAATTGAATTATGGTGGTCACAACTCAAATCTTTTTTACGCAGTTTTGCTCCAACTACAACAAAAATGGTTGATACAGTAATCTCAGTTGCACTCAACTTAATGAATCCTCAAGATTTAAAAAATTGGTTTACTAATTGCTGTTACTGTACCTCATAACACCGGGAACTGCTGTAGATGAAAAGGAAGGCTCCGCACAGCCTAACGTCAATGGTCAAAAATTGATGAAGATTTTAGTGCCAATGCTTGATAGTGAGATTCAGTCAGCTATCAGCAAGTTTTTAGAAGTTGTGAGAAAACGACAAGATGGTAGTTTTGAAGAACTGCCAGAACTCCCGCCACCACTGGAGCAACAACGGTGGATTATGATGCGGGTTGAGGAACTGGTGGGGAAGGTTGAGGAAGTGCGATCGCTACGTCAAAAGGCACTAATAGAAACAGAGGCACTTCTTGCTGCTAGCTCAACCAAATTCTTAAACAATACTCTTATTAATGGTCAATTATCAGATATTTTGCTTAACAAACCCAGGAATGGTTGGTCAGCAAGATGCAACAATATGCCACAAGGTATTCCCGTTTTGTCACTTGGTGCTATTACAGGATTTTTATACCGTGAAACAGAATTTAAAAGAACATCAGAACCTGTTTTACTAGATGCACATTACTGGCTCAAACCTGGTGATTTACTCATTACCAGAAGCAATACTCCTGAATTGGTAGGACACGCAGCAATTTACAATGGTTTTCCCTATCCATGTATCTATCCTGACTTGATGATGCGTTTAGAGATTGATGAATCTAAAACTGATAAACATTTTGTACATCATTGGCTTGCTAGTACTTTGGTTCGTGACTACATCAAAAGTAGAGCAAAGGGAACAAGCCCAACTATGAAAAAGATTTCACAGGAAGTTGTGATGAATATTCCCTTCCCTTCAGATTTATCTGTCTGCGAACAACGCCGCATAGTCGCCTACCTTGATGAACTCCAGACCAAAGTAGACACAATGAAACGACTCAGAGAGCAGGCCATGAAAGAACTTGATGCGCTATTACCTTCTATCTTAAATAAAGCTTTTAAAGGAGAACTTTGAGGAGAGAACCCGCAATTAACTTACTACTGATTCGGTGGATAAATTTCTATTTCGCAGTTATTAGCCAAAAATTTAGAAATGGAATTAGTTTTTTTACCTAAAACAACAGCATGAGCATCATTACCATCAACTGGTTTATGGCAAATTTCTAAACCTTTTTCCATAACCAATTGAGCTTTTATAGATACAACAGCATTTTTACCTATTTTTTTAGCTCTGGTATAGCTTTCTTCTATTGTTGTTAGAGAAAGTATATCCACAGACATCTCAGAATCTCTAAAAGCTGCTGAAGTTGGTCTATTTTCCTCTGGGTGAATTTGACCTGGATGCAGCCACCTCAACAGCTTATCAGAGGGCTTGATTTGATACAGTTCAGCCATTTATCAACAATCGAATTTAAATAGCCAATCTAGTATAGAATACAACTCCTCTAGATGGAATTCACCTTCGATGTCTGAATTGTCCTCAGTCTTTAAGTATTCAAGTTTATCGTCTGTTTCTAAGGGGATGTAAATTTCTAATTGTCTCGAAGTAAAACGTTTACCAGCCCATTCAAATAAAATCATACCATCAGAGCATGGGGCGATAAACGGTTCAACCTTTGAAAAATCAAGCCCTCTATTAATACAGTAAGTACGGAAATTAGAGTAGAGGTTGAGAGCTAAATCAATCTGTTCTTTAGAAAATTTAGGAGCACCATAACCATCCCACTTATCTTCCAAATCTGACAAGTGAATAATTCTTTGATAAGCATTAGTATTTTTCTGCCAGTCAAAAACCTGTTGCTTACGCGTATCGATAAACAAGGAAGAATCTCTTATGTCGTAAACACGGTTAAAAGTTAAATACCTTAAAATAGCAGCTTTTGAAGCAGATGACACAGGAACAACACATTTCGTGTAGGTTGTAGAAACAGGGTAAATTTGATCTGCTGTTTTATAAATTGAAGTGGTATCCTTCCCTTTAATACCATTGAGACTGGTATCTTCCCAAGCGATTTTGTTCATATTGTTACCCTTGCTATCACTCTAAAAAAGCTTCTTCTACAAAAGAAATAAAAATTTCAAAATCACCCTTACAATATTCTATAATATTTTTTACATAAGATATTTTTTCCGGGTAAGTACCGTTCATTAATTCTCTATGAAAATTGGCTGAAAAGTTGAGTACATTTACTAATTGGTTATTAGGATTTTGTTGAATAATTGCTTCTTGTATAGCAATCATTAAGTTAGCACTATCTAATTGATATGTGAATTGAACAACAGCATTTGGTGACTTACCTTGAAAATTTTTCCATTTTCCTTGACTAATTAATTTATTTAAAACAGTATCTTGATTATCTTCTTTATCTGCTATAAGAAGATGAGCATTTATATTAATTCCCACAGCTCTATAATCGTAAGCAGGAACGATATCAATATACTTACATGAAATGTCTGGGATTTGGAACACTAGATTATTATTATCTAATGCTTCCCAGAAAGTGACTCTATCAGACTGAGCTACTACATTAACTCCATTTTTGAACACAACTTGAGATAGAGCAGGGGTACAAATCGGCGGCATTGCCAACTCCCAGTCAGGCGGTACAATTTGGTTGTACTTCAAAAAGTCAGGATTCAAGATTGATGGATTTTGGTTATCCGCCACCACCACAATCGAAAAATCTCTAACTTCCACATTTTTACTGAGCATTAGACAATTAACCCTCACCAACGGCTAAGATTACACAGGACTGAGTAAAACAACCTCCTCATACAACTGTAATATAACTACACGACTAGCGAGTTGCTTTCCAGCCACTTTGCAATGCTATATATCTATATCATCCTAAAAATGTACCTTTTTATCAGAAAAAGCAAAGAACTTTAAATACATCTTAAACAGACTTTTTATGCTAGGCCATCCATCGAAGGGGCAGAAACAAGTCTATTAAAGGTTTTCAGCCACAGAACAAAAGTTTTAGATATCGTTTCTATTAAGATGAAATGCAGCTATGAAACACGAAATCCTAACCCTAATAGGCAAAAACTGTATTACACCTGGCGATGGTCAGAAAGTGTACGATTTGGTTCATCCAGAATTATTAGCTTTTAATGAAGTTGAGCTAGACTTTGCAGGAGTAGAAATTTTTGCTTCCCCGTTCTTTAACTTTGCTATTGGAGAATTACTCCGAGATATTCAGCCAGAAACCCTCAATCGTCTGTTGAAATTCTCCAATCTTAATACAGTCGGTAAGCAAATACTTAAACTTGTAATCGAAAATTCAAAGCGGTATTACTCCGACCCTAATTTTCGCAGTAGAGTAGACCAAGTTATCAGCGAACAAGCAAATATCCAGTAATGTCAGTCAACTACACAGTTCAGGCTGAAGTGGTTGATATCCGGTCTGACGTTCCAAAAAATAATGATATTTTCTTAGTTGATACAAACGCCTGATATTGGTACACATATACTAATGCCAGTATTTCATCTCGTCTTTATCAGATTACAGAGTATCCTTCCTACATTGCCAAAGCCATTTCTGCAAACTCATTACTTTTATACTGCGGTCTTTCATTGGCAGAATTAGCACACAACATCGAGCAAACAGAAAGAGAAATATTTTCTTCAACATTAAAACCCAAAGAATACCGTCATAACTTCCAAACAAAGAGAGCAAAAGTTGTAGCAGAAGTTCAAACCGCTTGGAGTCAGGTGATATCTAGTGCTGTATGCACAGATGTTTTGGTTAGCGAAGAAACAAGCAATGCGGCGCTAACCAGATTTAAAACCCAATTACTTGACGGCTACGACTTGCTGATACTGGAAGCGATGGACAAAGCAGGAGTCGCACAGATAATTACTGATGATGGTGATTATGTGACTGTCCCAGGTATTAAAGTTTTTACTGCAAATAATGGTGTGATCGCAGCTGCAACAAGCCAAGGCAAACTTTTGGTTAGGTAAGAAGTGTGAGTATCTAAACCTTATAAATCTGCTTTTTACATTCTGCCATCTCTGCACTAACTTTTATCGTTAAAGCAGGTACTAGCAAGCCACATTTGTGAGGCGATCGCTTGAAATTGTGGGGTTTGGGTTGGGAGGTGCGGATCGAAAGCTTACCTTGCGATTTCTGCGTGGTTGGACAGAATGTATCAACGTTTGGAGATGAAGTTGAAAAGCAATAGGTGATACTTTATCCTTAGCCAACAACAAAACCAAAAGCAAGCTAAAACTATCAACAGGCTATTCGTGATAGCCCAAAAACCTACCATCAAGAGAATCGGGCAGAAGAAAAAACTTATTTATTAACCTGTTGGTTGTTAAAATACCTTATTTAGGCATAACTTACAGGTAAAAATATTGTATGTTAAATTTAATTATCAAAATTAAATCCACCAAAGTAAAACTTAGTAACCGGAGTATGGATCTTTGATTGCTGACGAAGACATGAAACCAATATCTGTATCTCCGGGAACACTCAAAGTGTATCCATCAGCAGATCATGTCTTCAATGGTATTCCTATCCCCAAACCAAATCGTGTTGCTGGCTTCTCCCCTGAAGAATGGGAGTCGTTTACAGAGGAGTGGGCAAGCTCGTTGACATGCTCTTATGCCCGTGTCAGAAAGTTTGGAGGATCTGGTGACAAAGGGATCGATATAGTTGGATTTATAACTGATGCAAATTGGGATGGGGGTTGGGATAATTATCAATGTAAGCGGTACAATAATCCTCTATGTCCAGGTGACATCTGGGTAGAAATTGGAAAGATCATTTATTATTCTTACAAAGGGGAATATCCACCACCACGCAAATACTACTTTGTTGCATCTAAAGGAGTAGGCACAGCTTTACACAATTTGCTTGGGAATCCAGCAAAGCTGAAAGAGCAGGCTGAGGCTAAGTGGAAAGATAATTGTCAAGATAAAATAACGACAACTGTTAGTCTTCCGTTAAAGGGTGAGTTACTCGATTGGTTTAACAAGTTCGACTTCTCAATCTTTTCAGAAAAATCCGTCTTGGAACTCATAAATAGCCACGCTAAAACACGCTATCATTCCGTAAGATTTGGCGGTGGTTTACCTCCTAGACCTGAAGTTACACCGCCACCACAAGAGCATAATGCCGAAGAGAGCGGCTATATTCAGCAATTATTCTACGCTTACAGTGATTACAAAGGAATACCTGTAAATGATATTTCAGATATCCCTTCATCTCTGAATCAAGATTTTTTACTACAAAGGGAACGCTTTTATCACGCGGAATCTTTACGCAACTTTGCTCGTGACACTGTTCCCGATGGAACATTCAACAATTTACAGAAGGAGGTCTTTCACGGAGTAATCGATATTTGCAATAATCATCATAAAGATGGATTAGCTTGTATGCGAGCAACAATTGCCCAAGCCGCAAATATTCCGATTTCATCAAACCCCCTGGCAAGTGTAGTTCAGGTACAAGATAAACAGGGTATTTGCCATCAACTTGCAAATGAATACAAGCTAGTTTGGGTGCATAAGGATGGGGAGGTGCAAGATGACATCACCGTTCAATAGTCCACTTGAGACGGGCATCAGAACACTTGCAATTTTGACGGCAGTATTTCCTAGATCACTTGATCTCCAACACCTTGTCTATTTTGACTATCTAGTTTTACATTCGGGTGATGTTGAAGGCCCAAGCAGTCTGCACACCCCACTCCCACTACGTTCCGGTGAACTAACTGTGCGACGTGGGCTAATAGAGCGTGGCATTTTTTTGATGATGAGCCGTCAACTTGTAGAGCGTTTAGTTTCATCAGATGGCTTTCAATACATTGCATCGGAAAGTGCTAACGCATTTCTTTCGATGATGAGTTCTCAATATATCTTGAAGCTTAAAGACCGTGCAGAGTGGGTAGCTAGAACTTTCGGTGAATCAAATCTCGAAGAACTTCAAGCGTTAGAGCGCAGTTTTTTTCGGGAATGGTCTACACAGTTTCATTCAGTTGATCGCGCAGGAGGACAAGGAATATGACCTGGAATCCTCTTCAATTGCGCGGAATTTCGTTCAGCAGCCCGTACAAAGATCCCGCTTCCTTAGAATTTCAAAGTGGCTTGAATGTTATATGCGGTGCATCTGACACCGGAAAGTCTTTTATTGTAGAGGCGATTGATTTTCTTCTCGGCGCTAGTGCTAAATCACCTCTAAGAGATATTCCTGAACGGATTGAGTACAATCAGGCAAGGCTAGTCTTACAAGCAACAAATGGCAAAGTTTTCACACTTGAAAGAAGTACGGACGGGGGAGATTTCCGTCAATTTGAGGGAAATTGGTTATTAGATAATCCTAATGTACAACCACATATTCTTCGCCAAAAACATGCAGAGGGGAGGAAAGATACAGTTTCAACTTATCTTTTATCCGCTATAGGAATCGCGGATCAGCGTGTACGAAAAAACCAAAAGGGAGAGACAGTAAGCCTTAGCTTTCGTAACCTTGTTAAATTGATCGTAGTTCAAGAAAGTGAGATAAAAAAACGATTCTCGCCGTTTTTATCGGGACAGAACACTAATAAAACATTAGAGTCATCAGTCTTCAAGTTACTGCTGACTGGTGTAGATGATAGTGCGTTTGTAGGGCAAGCTGAAATCCAGTCAGAACTAGAATTTACTCGGCAGAATAATAATGCTAAAGTTGAATTCATAGACGAGCTTATTCAAGAGTTACAAACTCAGATAAACCAGTTCGGGATTAATCGTACTGAAGCAGAAGTTCAGTTATCGCAACTAAAAGCGCGTTACGAGGCACAACAAGATATCTTAAATAAAGCGCAACACGAACTGAATGAGCGAATCAATCGCCGTCGTGCAATCATGGATCAGCTAGAACGTTTGTCTACTAGAATCAACGAAATCAATAGTCTTCTATCACGTTTTGAACTGCTGAAAGAGCATTACCTAGTAGACATTGAGCGTCTTACCGCAATTGAAGAGTCTGGGTCTCTTTTTGTCCACTTAGAGAGAACACCATGTCCTCTCTGTGGTTCTCTTCCAAACGAGCAGCATCAAAGTGAAGTCTGTGACGGTGACGTTGCGAGTGTAGTTCATGCTGCAACTGCTGAAATTGCCAAAGTAGAGAAACTTTCAAGGGAACTCGACCAAACCGCATCGGATCTCAGAGATGAGGTTGAGGAACTAACCACACAACGGGAGCTACTCAACCCTGAATTCCAGGGACTCAATCAGGAAATAGAAGAAATTAGCTCTCCTATTAAGGGTGCTCAAAATATTTTTAGTGAAATTGTAAAGCAGTTTGGCTATATACAAAGTGCTATTGATACATTTAATAGGGTTGAGCAACTACGAGATAAGAAAGTCGAACTTCTTGCGGAGATTCAAAAACCAGTAAATGTTATCACTCCGCCTGTTGACCTTTCAACCTCATTACTTGATTTATTCGCCCAAAAAGTTCAACATCTACTCCAAGTGTGGGATTTTCCTGGCTCTGATCGAGTGTATTTTGATAAGGAGCTTAAAGATATTGTCATAGGTGGACAAAACCGTACCAGTAGAGGGAAGGGGCTGAGAGCGATTACTCACGCGGCAATGACTATCGGTCTTATGGAATTTTGTAAGGAAAAGAATCTATCACATCCAGGTTTTGTTGTGTTAGATTCACCTCTTTTGGCATACTACGAACCAGAAAGTAAGGAAGACAGCCTACAAGGTTCGGATCTCAAGGTTCGGTTTTATAATTATTTGGCTGATAACCATAGTGACAGTCAAATAACCATCATTGAGAATGAGCATCCCCCAGATGATCTTAAAAACAGGATTACCTTTACACACTTTACAAAAAATCCTGATTTGGGACGCTATGGATTCTTCCCTCATGTTTAGTAGTCCTGTTCGATAATTCAGGAAAAAAGCCTTGAGTCATGAAAGTGGAAGGGAATATTAAAAGAAAAATTAAGTAAAGTTAAGATATTTAAACTCTTTTTGGTTTGTCTGGATCTCCTCAAACCCAGTAAAACACCTTGGTCACCAACCATCAACCTACAACACCAGAACTTTAAACCTAGCCCCACACTTAGTACCCTCAGACAGCAAACTGAAACTAATACTGACACCTCTGAGTTGCCTTAAACTGCTACTCAATCTTGAGACAAGGATTAGCATAACACCCCCAAACAACGGAATTGCTTCTATTTTCATCACTACCCCAGCAGGAGGTAAAATCTGCACTAAGCCGATCACCCCCCACCAACGCCTCTAACTGCTGGCAAAACGGTGGGAAATTATAGCGAAACTTTTCCATTGAGCGATCGCTCTTTAGTTGATATTGTATAAAAGGGTCGATGGCATTTCTTAGCGAGATTTTTGACGCTTCGCCATCGTAGTAAAAGGCAAAAAACAGTGAGGGCATTCACCTTGTACCCAATCTGCTGGAATCGAGAAGGGTGTCTCGCAGTTAGTGCATTTTGTGAGTAAGCGTAATTGATGGCGATCGCATTTCATTTTCTCCTTAAACTGCCATTCAATTCGATGACAAGGCTGTTCTGCATAACAGGCAGCACATAATCGAATTGGTCTAGGCTTCATCGTCACACCCTTGGAGGATAGCATCTGGGTTAATCTATCCGCATCAACTCTCACCACAGATGCCATAGCCTCCAACTCCTGTCGAGTAGGAAACGGATTAAAGTACAACTTTTCCCAACGTAAAATAACTGCACCTAGTCCAGTCAATTTACCTAACTGGCTAGAGGTTAAATAATTTTCTCGACGAAAGCGGCCTAAGAAATGACTTAAGCTTTCTCCATTCAGGGGCTCTACTTCAAAAACGTGAGGTTCTTCTGCACCGATTTCCATTATTCAAACCAATCCAAAACTTCAGTCAAAGTGTCTTTATCAACGTTCTTCAATCCTTTTCTCAAGGCTAAGATTGAAGCTCTTCTCAATACCCGATCCACCAAACCAATTTTGCCGCCTGTTTTTTGATACAGAGGTAATAAAGTTTCATTTCTTGTGAGATTAGATGGAAGGGGCAAACACAAGACATTTTCTTCCCAAATTTTTACTAATTCAGGAAACTTTTTCTCTGATACCAAAGGTAATCTGTAACATTCGATAAATCTATCGTGAATGTATGGTTCTTTTTTTATTAGATTGTCTAAACCGTCTGTACCAACAAGAACAATTGAAATTCTTAATAAGTCATAAATTCGTGCAATTTCACTAAAAGTACTCAATTTAAGAAAATTAGCTTCATCAATAATCAGCATTTCAACCTTGGATTCTTTGAGTAGCCTTTGTACTCGCCTTCTCAGGTCAGTAAGTTTTCCGGAAGTTGCATCATATTTCAAACTTTCCAGGATCAGAACCAATAACTCACCCGATGAGCAATCTCCTGGTACTTGCATATACAAAACAGGTACAATATCTCTTTTACCTCCTCTTTTTTGTGGCTTATTCAATAGTTTATAGACATCACAAGTAACTGATTTACCTGCTCGTGGAGGTGCAACAATTCGACCACATTGTTTAGAAAGACGCAAACCATCTAACCAATCATGAATTTTTTGTATATGCTCTAATTCCACAACACTGGGAGTAAGAAGACGTTCGACTTCTGTCTGTAATTCCTCTGGAATGGGTTCATCTCCCCATAAATTTTGTACCCATTTCTGCCAATAATCGTCTTTCATGATTCTGATTGCTGCAAAAAATCAATAATGTTTTAGCGTCTGAATATGTTTACTAAAATTTTTGTGTAGATACAATGAAAACTAATCGTCATAATCTTGACGAAGTTGCTCATAGTTAAAAACTCTGGGTTTTCGAGTTTCAGATTTTGGTGTTTCTTGCAAATTTTCTAGCAGTTCTCTCTCGCTCAGATTGATGTGTTGATAAACAGAATGAGCTTGAGCTTGTTCTTCTTTCTTGCGTTCTTTTTGGCTCTTTTTCTTTTGCTTGATGAAAGTATCACGGTCGTGTATCTCTGCCAAAATGGATTTATTACTGAGCGTTTTACCAACAGAGCGAACTTTTCGGCTGGCAGCTTTAGCCTCTTCTAGAGATAATTGCTCTGTTTCCCAATCCAGTGCATGAGCAGCAGACAGAAGCACTTCCTTTCCTTTATCTATTCGATAAACCCAAACCGTTGTAATATCTCTAGGGTCATATCTGATTACAATACTTTCTCCCGCGTAAGCCGCTAGATAGTCACCGCGATACATGATATTTTCAAAACTGAGATATCCACCTTTGTAAATACTGCGCCGAGTCTTCTTCATCAAACAGATATCTAATTCCCGCTCCTTAACCATTTTTGGTAGAGCAGGTAGTCCGGCTTCCCATCTTTGAAACCTTGTTTGGTCTTTTGTACGTGCATCAAGACGCTGATTATAGTTGTTAACAATGTAGCGAACTAGTAATAGGTCTAATTCCCGTAAAGTTAAGCAGGCTTCTTCCTCTGCTGTTTTTGAACGTTGCTGAATATTAGAGCCTAAATAGCCATAGAAACCAGAGAGAAATTCTGTATTAATCGTGCCAAAACTACGTTCTTCTATACCACCTTCACTGGGGCGATCGCGTAGATGGCACTCAAAGCCTAATTGAAAACCAATCTGTTTTAAGTGTTCAGAGCGAAAATCTCTACCACCATCAGTGAAGAGATTTTCCGGTGCGCCATAAGTTCCCCATTCGCTAAGAAGTTTATATTCTGTACTATATTGCTTTGGCAAAATAGCATGACGTAATGCTAGGGCAACCACTTGAGAACTAGGCGCATCGAAGCCCACATGAATACCCATAATGCAGCGAGAATAACTGTCTGTAATCTTCGTCAACCAAGGTCTAGCCAATGGTTCACCATACTGATCGACCAACATGACATCTAATTTTGTATGGTCGCACTGCCAAACATGATTGCTATAGCGCACATCTAAAATTTGCCCATCACGAGTTTTATGAGATACTCGTGACCCTCGCCATCCAATATTCCTCTGTTTTTGTTTCTGCTCCTGACGCTCAATGATAGGATTGAGAACTCTATAAACTGTCATGTGGCTAGGGTATTTCTCTAAGCCTAAGTGTTCTGCTCTGACTTGGACTCTCATCGCCACCTGAGCAGGAGTCATTTTTTTGCTACCCTTATTGCCTTCTTTAAAAGTTGTAATAATAAACTTTTGCCACTCAGGGTCTATTCGATAATTACCTTTGTCATTTCTCTGCGTGTCAACAATTGCAGATAGACCGTCTTGTTGATACTTTTTGACCAGACGTTGGACTGTTCGTACTGTCTTGCCCAGTTTTTCTGCTGCTGCCCTTAACTTTTGACCATAAGTTTTGCGATCGCATGGTTCAAGTAAACCTTGGATCACTTCCATTTTGAGTTTTGCCTCGGCCGATAATTCCGTAAAAATTACGTTTGCTTCTTCTGATTCATCATCTTGAATTTCACCTATATCATCGTTGCTTTCAAAAAGTAAAGATTCGTCACCTTGATTGAAAATGGGCATTTGATCCATAGGAAAACTTGATTAATGCTCAAAACACTAATATCAGTCTCGCTATTGTGCGAGAAAATCCAATATTCCTAAAGCGGTTGACACTTCAATGGAAGTAATCACTTTTCGGTATGAGGATATATTATTTAGTACAAGTATACTATGTAAAATAATAATACCACTATTAACGCTAAAAAGCGACAGTTAATTTGTTACGAAACTCTAGAATTTTAGAAAATGTCAACTTTCAAAAAACGACATAAATTTTGTTAGCATTTTAAAATGCGACAATTAAAGTGTTAAATTAATGATTAGCAGTTTACATACTAAAAAACGCTGTAAACACTTATGTAGCAGCGTTTGTAATCATTTTATGTTTAACGACATTATTTTGTTAAGACGACAAATAATTAGTTAATCGACAGTCGCTCTACACAGGGATATTGTGTTAAAATAAAGTTATTAGTAGAGTGGTACACCTCGGTTTAAAGCATCTACAAAACTTGCATAGTCATACTCAACTTGAGTTGCATAGTCTAAAGCAAAGTTGACAATCTCGTTTTTAAATGCAGCTTTATTACCGCTGACAATATCTGTTACTTCTTTATCCACACTATAGGGAACGATCGCATCATTATAATCTTTGTCAGAGATAGCATGGTTTTTCGCTACGACTTTCCCTGCATATCCCATCGCATCCATGAATTTTGTTTTGGTTGTTAGCAAGGTAAAATCAAAGTCTTCTTGGTAAGGCGATTTTTCATGCAGCATGAAGAAGAGATTGTTGACCGTAGTATAGCCAACTAAAGGATCGGTATTGGCAAGCATTGCCTTCGTGGCGATTGTCACTCTTGCGCCTTGATTGTTCCCATATACAGAACTCGATAACAAACCTGGAACAGCGATCGCCACAGTACTGCTGGTTTCTTGCTTCATTTCTAAAATGCGATCATCGTCGGTTGCAGAACTGGGGCCTTCAATTAGCAAGTAATATCGATATCTACCAAGACTACCAGTTCCCGATCCTAATTTAAGACGAATATCTTTGAGATTGTAATAACTATTGCTGTAGCGCTTACTGCTAGGAATTGAAGCTATATAGCTACTACTCATAGCAGTACTAATACTTGAATAGGTACTGCTAGATAGAGCTTGGAGTTCAGAGGTTGTCTGGAAAACGCGATCGCCACTGCTGTTGAGCAGCGTATACTTGCTTAATAAGCCTGAACGACTTTTACTGGCAGCCTGTTGAATTAGGTCGTTAACGACACCGTTTGTATTACTGGATTCTAAACGATAAGATAATTCGTCATTATTTCCCTTGAAGTCGCTCATCTTGTTAAGGTAAGTATCCAGAAAATTCCGAACAACATCCTGAGCATCATTAGAGCTAAGGCCATTTTCTTTAGCTGCTAAAAGAATCGAAACCGCCATACGTCGCAAGTCCCAAACGTAAAAGCCAAGATAGCCTTCATCAAAATCGGTGGTATCAAACACGTTGTTACCATTGCTATCCCTCATTCCTCCAAGATTCTGCATATGCATATCACCTTCTAACCAAATAGCTGAGGTTGAAGAATTGACAAATGATGAACTTGGTAATGTCTGCATATCACAATAAAAGATATGAGCAGTCCCCCGATAAAACGCGAAAGGACTAGCCGCCATCTTTTGCATTTTTGTTGCTAGTTCTTGAGGTAATTGAGAGGCAAACGGATGATTGTATTGGTAAATTTCATTTTCTACCCAACTTTGACGAGGAGTTGCAGCAGTAGCCGTAGATGCAAACCCTAAAGTTACAATTGTCAAAATAAAAATTACATGTATTTGTTTTAACACAAAATTACACTAAGCCTGTAAATCAATTTATATTTGCTAGATTAACCTAGAGGCAAACAATTATCCTATAACCATTCCTTAACCTATTGTCGTAAATGCGAGTAATTTTTATTACTATTAGTTTTGATTTATACATTTTTATGTGTTACTTTACCTTTTATACTGAGATTATTTATATAAGCGATCGCCTCTGGCATTCTGAGAGAAGATTTAGATATTTTGTGTCAAGTTAACTGTAAAATTATCACTCAAAATATAGCTTTACAGAATTGGTTACAGAGTAATCAGATTGATGAACGACGAGCGCACCTACATCAGAATTCTTGCCAAGCAATTGGAAGAACAGGAAAAAGGCAAAATCAAAAGCGTTAATTCCCAGTTATCAGAAGATAGCTTTTAAGCAAGAATATCAATGTCTAATCTATAGTAAATCTCTGTTTAATGGAGAAACATTATATTCTCCCCACATCATCTCTCGACATCTACAAGGCAAAAATAGTTACACTAATCAATTGGTAGATTACGACTGCCATCAACAGATAAACTCCCATTTAAAAGTGCTTTTACTTATAAATTAAGAGTTACCTAAGTGGTAGTTTCATGATTTGTTTAAGCGATGTGCAATGTAAAGCGCTTGGACGCTTATAAGGGGAAAAGAAGTAGAAATCCTCCGCCCTACCCGACTGAGCAAGAATATTAGTGATTGTTTTTGCTAGCTCCATAAAGAATTGGTATTACTAGAGTTGAAATAATATATCAAAACAATAGATATTCTTTATTTCTTTCAGATTAAGGAATATTTAATTAGACATTAACAATTCAATATATTCTGGATGTACTAAGTGTAGATAATAAAACTTGAGCTTTAGATTATGCTTATAGCTTACGTTTTATACTTAATTTATTAGTACAAATTAATACTCAATGCAAGTACGCCCATCTGGTTTTGCTTCTGGAAATAGATGTGTAATAATTTCCCACTGTTTCCAAGTCAAATAGGTGTAGATATGCTTTAGTCATTTGCTCACGAGGCACTGATTTCTTAAATATTTCAGCTTGAGCATTGTAAGTTTTTTTACAACACTCCCTCACTTTTAAAACTCCTCTTATCTAGTTAAAATTCTGTGACATTTACCTTTTTCTTAAATCAATCTTGCATACTTGTTAATTAATTAAATAAATATTACACACTTAATTAAAGTGTAATTTTTTAAATAAAGTTTTGTATCATATTCAAAATTTGGGATGTAAATGTATTGACTTGTAAGGTGACAAACATATACCATTACGGTCATCATCTACGATCTAGATAAGTGCGGGATAAGTTAATCAGATCGTTAAATTTGCCAAATAAAAAATGGCATCATTTAATTAATCTGTTCCCAATTAGCGTATTAATTGGTTAATTACGCCTGATGTGAATTAAAAATGTCTCTTGTACCATAAGCGTTTCAAGACTTGTTAAAAATCGTGGTTTTGGCACTATCGATGAAATTGCAAGGATTCTAACACTCAATTCACATTACAGTTAAATTTTCCTTTTTATCCATACTAGCTGTCTCATACATCAACAATTCGTGTAAATATTACACAAATCCTGATTGTTGTGGTCAGGCAGAATTTCAGCTGGTCAAAAAAGGAATTGATCCGAAGCCTAGAAAACCACTGCTGTTTACAACTACAAGGAAGACATATATTAGAAATCCCACAGACCCACATATAGACTAGGCACAATAGCAATGAAAGCATTACTAATCGTTCGTCGTGCGGTAGTGAAAGTTCAACGCTCAGATAAATTGAATGCGATAGTAGTCTGCTAAAGCAACTTTGATGACTTAAAATCTTCTGCGTGCCGGTCTCCCCACGTCACAATATCCGCCTTATTCTTTGCCTTGTGCAACTTGGATTATTGCTTGACTTGGTGATTAGTCTGTTCAAGTTCTCATAAACCTCTTAGAATCGCCACTTTGATTCGTAGACTTCGCCTGTTTGAATCTACATTTTGGGGTTGAAAACATACACATAACCGCATATTAACCTGTCCATTTAGTGTGAGTTTTCACTATGTAAATCTGCAATCAAGACGACTTTGTTGCATTGACTTGTACTACTAACCAAGGCTCACATGTATTTAGTAAGACCATATTTTCTAGTAAAAATTTAAGCAAGTTAGTAAGGAGTTACAAATGTACAGCGTTCAGACACAAGAGTACGATGTTGTAATCATGGGTGCGGGTCTTGCTGGCAACTGTCAGGCTCGACACCTACTGCTCAACATTCCAAATATCAAAATCGCCTTCATCGACCCACGCCCAGAAGAACGCACAGAAAAAGACCTGAAAATTGGTGAGTCAACAGTCGAAGTTGCCGCTCTCTTCATATGTAAGGAGTTGGGTCTGTATGAATACATAATCGAGAACCACCCACCCAAATTTGGATTGAACTTCCATTGGCCTAAAGATCCAGCAAAAACCGGGACTATCGACGACTACTATCACATCTGGACTAACCGACAACCTCCGATGACCGCCACTCAGCTAAACCGCGCCAAATTCGAGCGGGATTTGCTGAAGATGAATAAAGATATGGGTGCGGTCTTTTATAACGGTCGTGTGGTTGACGTGGATCTGACGCTAGGTGATGCCCTCAAGACCGTCAAGGTCAAAGTCGGCACTGAGTCTGTGGAACTCAAGGCTAAACACGTGGTTGATGCTGCCGGTCGTAAGTTTATTATTGGTCGCAAGACAGATAATGTCTTGTTTGGGCCGGATAATCTCTGCGGGATCAACACTGGCTCAGCATGGGTGCGTGTTAAAAACGTAGACCGCACCATCTTCCACAATGGTTATGACCCAGCAGGTGCTTCATGCAGTCATTACTATGCTACGAATCACTGGTTTGGTCATGGACACTGGCTGTGGATGATTCCGACCGACACCCAATCGATGGAGTTGTCAATTGGGATCGTCCAACATCATGATGTGATTCCTGCTGAAAGTATCAACACCCAAGAAAAGTTCTACGCTTTCCTGAAGGCGAACCATAATATGCTCTACCAGCTGATCGCTAGTGGTGAAAACATCGACTTCCACTATTGGCCGAGGCTGGCACACACCAGTAAAACGATGTTCTCTCCAGACAACTGGTACGTGATTGGCGATGCTGCCTGTATCTTCGATGCTTTTTACTCAATGGGATCGTCGATGACTGCATTTGCCATTGAGAGTGTGACGGAGATTATCCGCGCCAAGCTAGCAGGAGAAGCTGATGCAGAGGCGAAGCGGTCTGCCTACAACGAGTTCAATCTCATACAAACGGGAGGCATCAACCAACTCATGAGTAATCATGCCAAGCAGCTAGGTAATGCTAGCGTTATGAGCTGGCGCATTTACTTTGAGTACATGTTGTGGTTCGGGATAGTTGTACCTTTGTATGTTGGTAAATGGCATTTGAATCTGACGTTCATCAACAGTTTCATGAAGGTCTATCGCGACACTGTAACCGGACTATTCGTTGATGTGTACAAACAGTTCAACCAATTAGTAGATCGGGGAGCCAACATTGGATTTATGGACTGTTATCGGGCGGATCAGTTGCTTGGTGATTACAACACGCTGATGCACTTCGATCATTTCTTGGAGAACGCCAAGTTTGAGCCTTGGCGGTGCAACATCTTTGCTAGTTTAAAATACACCCACTTCTACTTCGCCATCTGGTACATGAAGTTGCAGTGGAAAGGCTTTGGCCTTCCTGGCTTGCTGGCTCCACGACACCTCTACCACTTCTTCCGATTGTTGATATTGGCAGGCTACATTTCTATAAGTGAGTTGGTCTATAAATACAAGATCAAGGGCGTGCCGACCAATAGCCAAGTGGCCAAGATACGCCAAGACTTCACAAGTTACCGCTACCAGTCTGAGCTACAGCCTTGGGACGAGGGCGTAGTTAATTTCCCAGTGCAGAACCAGAAGTCCACTCACCAACAGTTAAATGACCAAGACGTAGCAAGAGTTCAAGAACTATCAGTATCGAGCTAAGCTTGAGGACATAAGGTTTTAGGACTGATGATTCTGGCAGTGAACTGACTGTGTTGTTTAGTCGGACTTGAAAAATTTTCGCAGATGTCTAATAAAACGGGAGAAGCATAAGTATGTTTGCTAAAGCAAACACGCCTGCTGTTGCGATTGTTGGCATGGGTTGCTACTATCCTGGTGCCAATAACTTAAAACAACTTTGGGAAAATATACTTGCAAGAAGACGCGAGTTTAGACAATTTCCAGACATCAGATTGCCAGTATCTGAATATTACGATCCAGACCGAAAAGCACCAGATAAGACTTATGGAAGTCGTGCTGCTGTTATAGATGGCTTTGAGTTTGACTGGGCTAATCAGAGGATTCCAAAAACAGCTTTTGAATCGTCTGACATTGTTCATTGGTTAGCTCTAGAAGTCGCCTTACAAGCTCTAGAGAATGCCGGATATACCCGTGGAAATGTTCCTACAGAACGCACAGGGGTTATTTTAGGAAATACCTTAACTGGAGAACAAAGTCGTTCTCAATATATGCGGCTGCGTTGGCCCTTTGTCCGCAAGTCTCTCCAGGCTGCTGCGAATGCAAAAGGTATGACCGCACAGAACACAGAAGTGCTAGTAGAGACAATGGAAAAGTACTACAAGTCTGTGTTTGCACCAATTACAGAGGATACCCTAGCGGGAAATCTGGCAAATACAGTTGCTGGTAGAATCTGCAACTACTTTAATTTTGACGGTGGCGGCTATGTAGTAGACGGGGCCTGTTCTTCTTCTCTCATTTCTGTAGCTACTGCTTGCACTCAACTAGCAACCCAAGAACTAGATATTGCTTTAGCTGGAGGGGTAGACATTAGTCTAGATACTTTTGAATTAATTGGCTTTGCTAAGGCAGGTGCGCTCACAGAGGGTGATATGAATGTCTACGATCGCCAGGCTAGTGGCTTTATTCCTGGAGAAGGATGTGGCTTTGTCGTTCTTAAGCGTTTAGAAGATGCGAGAACGGCTGGAGACTATGTATATGCAGTTGTTCAAGGTTGGGGGATCTCATCCGATGGTAAAGGCGGAATTACAGCTCCATCTAAAATTGGGCAATCAAAAGCCCTGCGTCGTGCTTACGATAAGGCATATTACAGCAGTCACGATCTAGACTTTATTGAGGGACATGGTACGGGAACGCCAGTAGGCGATCGCACGGAATTAGAAGGAATTGCTTTAGCTATCGCTGAGGATGGAGAAATTAATCCTCGTTCTGTAGGGGTGACTTCTTTTAAATCTCTAGTGGGACATACAAAAGCAGCAGCCGGAATCGGTGGCTTTATTAAAGCTGTCATGGCTGTTAACCAAAGGGTGATTCCCCCTACTGCTGGTTGCAAAGAACTTAATCCCATATTTGAAACTACCGCTAAATCACTTTATCCAGTACTTTCTGGAGAGGTGCGTCAGCCAACAGATATCCTCCGAGCTGGAGTTTCCGCTATGGGATTTGGGGGGATTAATTCCCACATCACCCTAGAATCTGGGGATAGACCTGCACCCCAACTAAAACCTTCTCTTCAAGAAGAAGCACTCTTAGTTTCCAATCAGGATACAGAGTTGTTTGTTATCAGTGCCAAATCCATTACAGATTTAATAAAACGCACCCAAATCGTTAGGGTAATGGCACAAGGGGTAAGTATTGCAGAGATGGTTGACTTGGCGGTGCAGTTAACACAGGAGATAGACTCATCACAAAGAATACGCGCTGCATTGATTGCTGACACTCCTAAAGCTTTAATGGAGCGTTTATATGCGTTAGAGCAAATGCTTAATCATATGCCTCCCGCTGTTGGAGACGCGATCGCGTCTCCAGAAAGAGACATCTGGATTGGCAACAATCTCCCAGGCTGTAGAGTGGCTTTTCTATTTCCTGGGCAAGGTTCGCAAAAATTAAACATGGCTCGCACCTTAGTGGAACGCCATTCCTGGGCAAAGCAATTTCTAGAGCAAGCTGATAGTTGGTTAGAAGAAATCGGATGCAAACCCATCAGTAAATACATATATCGTCCTCTAGAACGGGCGGCTGATGCAGAGGAAATACAAGCATGGTCAGAACATTTAACCAAAGCAGATATAGCTTCACCAGCTATCTGTTTTGTTTCTTTGTTGTGGCAAAAATACCTGGAATATCTGGGGATTAAACCTGTGGCTGTAGGTGGTCACAGCTTGGGTGAACTGACAGCATTTTGTGCCGCCGGTGCCTATGATGAGAAAACCCTCATCTGTCTAGCAGCCATGCGGGGAAAAGCCATGTCTGCTTCTGGGGATCGTATTGGTACAATGGCTAGTCTAGGCTGCGATCGCCAAACTGCCGAGCAATTAATAGCTGGAGTATCTGGTTATGTAGTGATTGCCAATATTAACAGTCCCACACAGACTGTCATCTCTGGCGAGAGTGCAAGTGTAGCAGAGGTAGTGCAAAAAGCTCAGTCGCAAAATATTCAAAGCCGTCAACTACCAGTTGCTAACGCTTTCCATTCGCAAATGATGTCCTCAGCAGCAGCATTTTTGCAGGAGCAAGCTCAGATACCACAAAAACTCACCGCAACTTCCATACCCTTATTTCTCAGCGGCAATGGAAAACGGGCAACAGAAGGATTAGAATTACGACAGCACTTTGCTCATCAGATGCTCTCGCAAGTGGACTTTATCTCCTTAGTGAAAACAATGGAGAGCAAGTGCGATCTGATGGTAGAAGTAGGGCCGGGAAAAGTGCTAGCTGGTTTAGTAGAAGCAACTACCGCCTCACCAAATCTTGTATGTCTTCCCTTAGAATCAAAACCAGGACGCGATCGCGACCTCAACACAGTTTTAGGTAGTTTCTTTGTTCGTGGCGGTGAAATTAACTGGCAAGTTGTTTATGGCAATCGCTTAGTCCGTCCTTTTGTCAGAGCATCACAACGCATCTTTATAGAGAACCAGTGCGAACGACCTTTTCAAGTGTCCGATGCAGAAATATCTGCGATCGCTCCGGTTGAAAATGGCTTGGTGGAAAACGGAACTCAGACTGACTCATTACATCAATTTATAGACTCAGAAGAACTAGTAGAAGCTTTAACCGAGTACTTCTCAGAACGCGGTCTTTTCTTAGCTGAGTTAATTCGGGCTGACTTGGAAAGCTTACCTTTGCTATCAACTATCACTCAAGAGCGTTAAATAATTCTATGAATTCATCCAACAACGAGGAACTGATCGAGTTACTGTCTAGCTACTTTTCTCACAGAGGTCACTTTTTAGCTCAAGTCATTCGAGCCGACCTCCAAAGTTCGCCATATTTAACTAGCAAGCCGAAAATTTACAAAAAGAGTACATCTAACGGCAAACAAAAGCTTGAAGTTAAAGTTTCCGCACCTCTGGCGATTCATCCAGTTGATAACGGACATCAACCAATTCATCTAGTTGATAACGGACATCAACCGACTCATCCAGTTGATAACGCAAATCAACAGCAGACAATTTCCATACAAGATATTCTCGTTAATTTAGTTGTCGAGCATACTGGATATCCACGACATAGTATTAACCTGCAAGCAAGATTACTAGACGATTTAAATCTGGACTCGATTAAATCCGCAGAATTAGTTGCTCAAGCAGCTAAACAAGTAGGAGTTCAAGGACAGGTAGATCCATCACATTTTGCCAATGCTAGCCTCACGGAAATCATAGAGGCTTTAAAAGAGCTATCTAAACCCCAACAGTCACAACAGCAAACCTCTACGGAAAACGTGCCTACTGTAAGTGAAGAATTAAACTCTTGGACGCGTAACTTTGTAGTTGAATACGTTGCAGAGTCAGCCACCTCCATATCCCCTCAGGAGGAGAATTGGCAAAATACTCACTTGTTTGCAGTAGATAACTGGAAAACTGCCAAAGTCTTAATAGTTGCAGAATCAGAAGCAGCAGATTTCGTCGCAGCAGTTCATCAAAAACTTCAGCTGATAGGCGCTCAAGTAGAGGTGACTAACTTTGAAGAAATCTTGGCAAACTCCCTAATTCAAAAAGTGGAGTTTACTCACTTCATCGCCGTACTACCCCACAATGTCAAAGGTGAGGCATCCCCAGAAACACAACTGAAACGAGCTATGGCTAGACTTCACGCTGTAGCGACTCCACCGCCATCATCTCAAGGACAACGGGAGTATACCAGTGTCAGCTATATTCAGTTTGGCGGCGGTTATTTTGGCAAGCTGCATCAAATCGGCGATATTGAACAAGGTTGTACTATCGGCTTTGTATCTACACTCCATCTTGAGCGTCCAGACCTGAAAGTAAGAATTATCGATTTGCCTGCTGATGTAGAACCGAGTGCTGTTGTAGAACGTGTAATTGAAGAGATCGCTAGACCAGATGCCTTCTTGGCAGTCGGTTACGATTCGCAATTGATTCGTCGCATTCCTCGTCCTAAAATCCAAGACAGATCGCTATATGAAAACCGTAATCTCACTTGGTCAGCCAATGATGTATTTTTAGTTACAGGAGGAGCAAAAGGGATCACAGCTGAGTGTGCTTTAGCTTTAGCTAGAGTAACTGGTGTAAAAATGGCTTTAGTGGGTAGTTCACCACATCCCCAGGATAATCCGATGGGTAAGAGCAGTCCCGAAATTGCTCGGATTTTGAGAAGGTTCGGCGATGAAGAGTTAACTTGTCAATATTACCAGTGTAATGTTGCTGATGCTCAAGCTGTAGTAGAATTAGTGGAGCGAGTTGAGAAAGATTTAGGTAATATTACAGGGATTATTCACGGAGCGGCAGTTAATAAAGCACGACGGGTAGAAAATTGTTCTTTGGCAGAAGCAGAAGCCGAAATCGCACCGAAAGTAATGGGTGCAATCAACCTCTGTCAAGCACTCCAGGACAAGCCGCCCAAGATGTTTGCAGGTATCTCATCCATCGGTGCGGTGGTTGGTTTACCTGGGAATTCTTGGTACAGTTTTTCCAATGAAGTACTCGATCTAATTCTGCGTCGCTTCGGTCAGGAACACCCAGAAACTTCAGTTATTTCCACTGCCTATAGCGTTTGGGCTGAAGTAGGTATGGGAGCGCGCATGGGAACTGTTCACAACCTCCGCCGGATGGGGATCAAAGCTATTCCTAAAAATGAGGGTGTGAATCGTTTTGTCCAATTGATGCAAAAAGATCCAGGTGACGCTCAAGTTGTGATTACTTCCAGTCTGGGCGGCGTGCAGACATTAGGACGTGGTTTTGATACTTGGCGAGTTAAACGGGTTCCGCCTCCAGAAACATCTAAATTTATCGAACAGCTACAAATTATCGATCCAGCGATTGAAATCACTGCTCGTACCCACCTCAGTTTAGAAAAAGATTCCTACGTCAAAGACCACGTATACAAAGGTTCTTACCTATTTCCCACAGTGTTTGGTCTAGAAGCAATGGCACAACTCGTTGCCTATACTGTAGCTCAAGAACGCTTCTATACTCTGCGTATTGAAAATATTCGTCTAGAACGACCCATTGTAGTAGATCCTCAAAACGGCGTAGAAATAGAACTGCGTGCAGAGGTATTGGAACGAGAATCTAGCAATGCTCCACTGCGAGTCTTGGCAGAAATTAGAACCGAGCAGACTGGGTTTACTACAGCTCATTTTGCTGCTACCTTTATCTTGGGTCAAGAAGTGGAAGCGCCGATTCAAAAGTTGGAACTGCCTCCCGAACCTCTGGCGATCGCACCCAAAGAAGACCTCTACAGCTGGTTATTATTCCAAGGGCCGCGTTTCCAACGGTTGCAACAGATTTACACCCTTAACTCCACAAAAATGGTCTTCCGCACTCAAAGGGATGCAGGGGAGGAAGTGCAAGGGTCTGGGGATCGAGCTGATGGGCCTTTCTTGTTAGGAGATCCTTATTACCGGGATTCACTACTACAGTCAGTGCAGCCGATGGTTCCCCAGGATTTAGGTTTACCCATCGGTATCAAAGGCATTCAGATTTATCAAATCTATAGCCAAGGTGTAGAGTCTTGTATTGGTGTGGCTCAAGGAGAAGGCAAAAAAGGCAAGCAGTACGATACCACAGTTTTCAGTGTCGATGCAGACGGACGGGTAATTGAACAGCTAGAAGGTTATCAGTTACGCATAATTGACCATCGTCCCGATCATCCAACTGCGGAAGAATTGGCACGCAGCGATCGCCACGAACAACTTTTACATCAAGAATTGGTTGAGCGAGCCGCAGCTTTTGATGTCACCGTACCGCAAATATCCTTAGTGGAGATGCCTGGTATGCACAACCTATCTGCGGAAGAACGTCACCATCAGCAAATACCAATTTTTTCTCGGACTGTTGGTAAATATCTGAACTTGTTGGTTTTACTGCTGATATTCGCGGTGACAGTGAGGGAGTTGTTTGTCAGACTGTCGCTAAATTTCTGAACGCTTTTGAATAATTACAAACAAACGGTCAAAAACAATGACAACTCTTGTACAGTCCATCAGTCTCCAAACAGAAGCAAACCATCCTACTCAAACTGAATCCAATTCAATACCGCTATTTAGTTCAGAAAGCCCACAAAAAGTACAAATCAAATGGCTCGATTCCGGGAAACCAGTACTTGAAGGATTAGAAAGCCAACAAGTAGAAGTATCGCTTTCCCATGATGATAGGTTTTGCCTATGCGTTGTCGGTCGCGGCCCCCAAGGTTGTGACATTGTTCCTGTCAATCATCGCTCCCAAGCAGATTGGATGTCTCTGTTTAGTAGCGATCGCCAATTGCTGCTCAATCAATTACTAGCAACTAGTTACGAGTCTGTAGATATTGCAGGTACACGCTTGTGGGCTGCAATAGAAGCTCTGCGTAAAGCTTTTGATACTAAAGACATTAGTCTGAGCATTGACTCTCAACAAGAAGATACAATCTTGTTCCAAGGAAAAGCTGCTGGTAAAGAGCTATACGTAATGACTTTTCCAGTCAGCTTTACAAAAGATTCCCAGAGAATGATTGCTGCGATCGTGAATAAAAAATAGAGCATTATACCAATTATCCAAAATGAGGTAACAGATGTAAATCAGGAAAGTCTTGCTGCATCTAACTTTCTTAATTACGAATTACGAATTACAAATTACGAATTGTTATTAGGCGGGCATTACCCACTTAACAATTATCAAGACAACAAAGCCATTTCAAGGAGATAAAGACAGAGTATGGTTCCCAATTTCGGATATTTACGCCGCTCAATATTTGGGATCTCAACAGAAGTAATGGATAGCTGTTGGCAAAAGTTGAACGTTCCCGATAGCCCTACTCGTCAGGAATTAAGGAAATCAAGTGGTGCTTTTATCAATGGCTATAACATCGCCCTAGAAACTGGTTTGTCAGAGAATTTAAGTACCAAATTAAAGGCCTTTGATGGCGATTTGCTTGGGTTTGCTTATACGGGAGCAGCTATGGGCTTGGCGATCCTAGACTATATTCCTCCCGGAAACCAGCATAGAGTGCAACAATTTGTGCATGAAAATCCTGAGTATACAAGTTCGGCTCATATTGGTGCAGGTTTTGCGATCGCAGTTTTAAAGCGTGATGTACAAAAGTCTTTATCTCAAATGATCCCCTTGCAAAGATGGTGGGCAATTGATGGCTTTGGTTTCCATGCCGGCATTCTTAACTGGAAAAATTCTGTACATAAGCAAATTGTTCCCCAGAGGCTTGTAGGCTATGCCATTCGGGCATTCGATCGTGGGTTAGGGCGGGGAATTTGGTTTGTATACGGTGGGGATGTCCCCAGAATTGTCAAGCAAATACAATCTTTTCCTGAGAACCGTCATGGGGATCTTTGGAGTGGAATCGCCTTAGCTTGCACCCATACTTGCGGAGTTAATGAAGAGACTTTGCAACATCTCAAGATAGTAGCAGGTGATAAGGCATCTTATTTAGGCTTGGGTGCTGCATTAGCAGCACATCCTTGTTATCTGACTAACAACATTTTCGACCACACTAACCTTGCTTGTTCAGTTCTTTGTGAAATGTCAGCAACAGATGCAGCACAACTGACATTGAGAATTATCCAAGGGCTAACTATTGATGAACAAGAAGCAGTTTTTGTAGACCAACCAATCTATGAAACCTACCGAGAAGGCGTTCGTAGAGAATTCCTCAAAAATACAGTTGCTGTCTAATTGTCAACTCAATTGCCAGCATTTGTTTGACAAATTCACCCAACTTTACCAACTAAAACGGGAGTAAATTATGATTTTCACCATTGGATTTTTGCGCCGATTCTTATTCGGTCTTCCTATAGAAGGAATGGATAAATTTTGGAAAGAGTTTCCGGGGCCTGAAACAGAAGCGAGAAAGCTATTGAGATTGTCTAGTAACGCTTTCATTAGCGGTTATAATACAGCCTTGGAAGTTGGTTTATCACATATCATACTCAGCGAACTCCAAGCTTTTGATATTAATCTGCGTGGCTTTGCCTATGAGGGAGTTGGCATGGGCTTGATTATGATCGATTACACCAGTTTTGGAAAAGAAAGCAAATTCCAAAAATTTGTAGACGAAAATCCTAACCACACAAGTTTGGCTCACATTGGTGCAGGTTTTGCTATTTCTGTACTCAATAAAGATATCGAAAAATCTTTAGCACCTATGAACCCCATGCAACGGTGGTGGGCTATGGATGGCTATGGTTTTTATAATGGCATCTTTAAGTGGAAACAATCTGTACAAAAACAAATTGTTCCCAAGAAAGTTAATGGTTATGCCCAGCGAGCATTCGATCGCGGATTGGGCAGAAGTATTTGGTTTCTCTTCAGTGCCGATATCAACACAATTGTGAAAGAATTGCAGAAATTTCCAGAATCTCGGAGAAGAGATATTTGGAGTGGTATTGGTGTAGCTAGTACTTACGCTGGTGGAGTTAGCGAAGAAACATTACAAAATTTAAAAGCAGCAGCTGGTTCTTATGCATCTTACGTATCTCTAGGTTCTACCCAAGCTGCAAATGCTCGTTATTTTGCTAACAACATTGTTGAACACAACGATTTAGCTTGCTCAATACACTGCGGTATGTCTGCTGAAAGTGCTGCCAAACTCAGTATTGGAGTGATGGAAGGGCTAAATATTAATGCGAATGAAAAGGTGTTTGTAGAACAACCAATCTACGAAACCTATCGAGAAACCATTCGCCGTCAATTCATAGAAGTGCCAGTTGCAGCCTAGCTTATTAATACCTACCTCAAGTTTTCATTGGCAGTAAAGGGTAAAAGTAATAACGATGTGCTGTCTCATGTATAAGTAAAAATTTCTTATATTTTACTGCCATCAGACAGCATTCACTCAATTCATTCAACAGAAAAAGGATGCTAAGTAAATGAATTCTACTCAAGAACTAGTTTATGATGTCGTGATTATGGGAGCAGGTTTTGCAGGTAACTGCCAAGCTAGACACCTGTTATTAAAGATTCCCAATATCAAGATAGCGATTATCGATCCTCGTTCTCCAGAAAGGACTACAAAAGATTTAAAAGTGGGCGAATCCACGGTAGAAATTGCTGCAACTTTCTTAAGTAAAGAATTGGGTCTTTATGAATATCTGATTGAAAACCAAGCACCTAAACATGGACTTAGTTTCCACTGGCCGAAAGATCCCAATCAAACAAATAGCACAGATGATTACTATAATATTTGGACAAATGGTCTTCCTCCCACCGAAAGCTTTCAACTGAATCGGGCAAAATTCGAGCAAGATTTACTCCAAATGAATCGCAATATGGGAGTAACTTTCTACAACGGTAGAGTTGTAGATTTAGACTTAACTCCTAAGGACGAACTTCATACTGTTGAGGTAAAACTTAAAGATGGTAAAATTAACCTCAAAGCCAAGCATGTAGTTGATGCTGCTGGTCGCCGTTTTCTAATTGGTCAAAAGACAGATAATGTAATTTTAGACCCTGAGGAATTATATGGAATTAATACCGGTTCATCATGGCTCCATGTCAAAGGAATAGACCGAAGCATAATTGATAATGGCTATCATCCCGATACCTCAATCGCCAGCCATTATTACACCACAAATCACTGGTTTGGTCACGGTCATTGGATTTGGATGATTCCTCTTGGTAAGTCTGGCAAAGAGTTATCAATTGGGGTTGTCTATCATAAAAATGTGATTCCTACTCAGAACATCAACACTGACGAGAAATTCAAAGCTTTCTTAAAAGAGAATCATACTCTTCTTTATCATCTCATTGAAAGTGGTGAATGTATTGACTTTAATAACCTACCGAGACTAGCACATAAAAGTCGCAAAATGATTTCAGAAGATAACTGGTATGTGCTAGGTGATGCAGCTCACATGTTCGATCCTTTTTATTCTCCTGGGTTAAGCCTCACAGCTCTTGATATTGAAAGCGTGACTGAGTGCATTCGTGCTAAACTTGCTCAAGAAGCTGATGCCGAGAAAAAGCAAGCTTTCTACAATCAATTTTTAGTCACCAACTCTCATTCATATAACTACATTTATCAAAGACATGAAAAGCATTTGGGTAATGCTTGTGCAATGAGTTGGCGTACTTACCTAGAAGATATGCTATGGTTTGGTGTCTTGCTGCCAATGTATATTGGTAAGTGGTTTCTTGATTTTGAATTTATTTCTCAATATGAGAGCATAGCTGATTTTCTTTTCTTCAGAAAGAATAGTCTGTTTGCTGGTATTTATAAGATTTTAGACCAAGTAGTCGATCGCCAACTCAATATTGGTCTAATGGACTTTACTCGCAACGACCAATTATTCTTCAAGTACGGGCCTCTGCAATTTTTTGATGATTACTTGAAAAAGACTAAATTTGAGCCTTTGCGTTGTAATGTTTTTGCTGGAATTAAGGGAACTTTCCTGTTCTTTATCCTTGCCTCTGCGAAATTACGCTTCGCTGCCTTTGGCATTTTAGGAGTGTTATCTCCACGTAACATTTTCTTGACAATTCAATTATTAGCTTTATATCTCTACGTATCTATTGGCGAACGAATTTACCTGTTCAAGATGCGTAACGTGCCAGCTAACACTGCTGTTGACAATCTAAGGAAAGAGTTTAAAACCTACCAACATCAACCTCAGCTACGTTCTTGGAAGGAAGCGATCAAAGCTTAAAAATATTTGCTGTCTGGTTCTCATCAGACAGCAGCCCCTAGAATTTGTACAATAAAAAGGAGAAACAGTTCATGAACTCTACTGAAGAATTAGTTTATGATGTCGTGATTATGGGAGCCGGTTTTGCAGGTAACTGTCAAGCTAGACACCTATTACTAAAAAATCCCAGTATCAAGATAGCAATCATCGATCCTCGTTCTCCAGAAAGGACTACAAAAGATTTAAAAGTGGGTGAGTCTACTGTAGAAATTGGTGCAACTTTCTTAAGCAAAGAATTGGGTCTGCATGAATATCTGATTGAGAATCATTCCCCTAAACATGGATTGAATTTTCATTGGGCAAAAAATCCCAATCAAACCCAGAATATAGATGACTATTATCATGTTGGAAATCGTACTGTTGCTATTGATACATTTCAATTAAACAGAGCGAAATTGGAGCAAGATTTACTCCAAATGAATCGAGAAATGGGGGCAATTTTCTACAATGGTCGAGTTGTAGATGTAGAATTAACACCCAAAGATGAACTGCATACAGTTCAGGTTAAACTTGAGAAAAATCAAATTGAACTGAAGGCCAAGCATCTGGTTGATGCTGCCGGTCGTCGCTTTATTATTGGTAAAAAAACTGATAATTTAATCTTCGACCCCGAACAGCTTTATGGAATTAATACTGGTTCTGCGTGGCTGCGGGTGAAGAATATAGACCGCAGCATTATTGACAATGGCTATCATCCCGCAACTTCCGCAGCTAGCCGTTACTATGCTACTCATCACTGGTTTGGTCACGGTCATTGGATTTGGATGATTCCTATCGACAAACATGACAAAGAGTTATCGATTGGAATTGTTTATCATAAAAATGTCATTCCTAGCCAGGAGATAAATACTTTAGAGAAGTTCACTAATTTCTTAAAAGCTAACCATACTGTTGTCTCTAATCTGATTGAAAGTGGCGAACTGGTTGATTTTAATCACTTACCAAGATTGGCACATAACAGTAAGCAAATTATCTCCAAAGATAATTGGTATGTGTTAGGTGACGCAGCTCACATGTTCGATCCTTTTTATTCTCCTGGCTTAACCCTAACAGCTTTGGCAATTGAAAGTACCACGGAAATCATTTGTGGCAAACTTGCTGGCGAACCTGATGTTGAGAAAAAGCAAGAATTTTACAATCGTTTTTTGCTGACAAATGCTCGCACATATAACCAAATTTATCAGAAACATGATAAGCATTTGGGAGATGCCAGTGTGATGAGTTGGCGAATTTACATGGAAAATATGTTCTGGTTTGGCATATTAGTTCCCATGTATATAGGTAAGTGGTTTTTGGATTTTGATTTTGTTTCGCAGTACCAAAAAATTGCTGATTTTATCTTCTTTGGTAAAAATAGTATTTTTACTGAACTATATCAGCTATTTGACCAACTGGTTGAGAGACAGATTAATATTGGCGTTATAGATTATACACGAGCCGATCAATTGTTTTGGAATTATGCCCCTACCAAAACCTTTGATGATTTTCTACCAAATACAAAGTTTGAGGCTCTGCGTTGTAATGTGTTTGCAGGGATGAAAGCAACTTTCTTCTTCCTGATTTTTTATTATCTAAAACTACGCCTCAAAGGATTTGGAATTTTAGGTGTCCTATCTCCACGCTGCATATTCCGAGTATTGCAATTATTCGCGTTGTATATATATGTTGGAATGGGCGAACAAATTTATTTGTTTAAAACTCGTACTCTTCCAGATAACACCTTCATTAATCAAATGAGGCAAGACTTTAAAAATTACCAATATAAGCCTCAACTACAACCTTGGTTTTAAGGTATGGAAATCTAGATACTTCTAGATTTATCTAAATGCGACATTTTCTACAGCGTTTGGAATAATGTAGTTCTCTGAGGATGTTTGAGAAATAGTAAATTTGACTCTGCTAGCATTTTATAAAATTCCGGCTATACGCAGGGCTTCAAGAATATAATCCCATGTCTCTGCTGTCAAATTGTGTGTAATTGCTCAACATCCTCAAACACCCACCACAGTATTGAGTCTTTCATGTCATCTAGTGTATCCCGTTACCAAACTTTAGTGGATAATCTCCAGTCGATGAGTGACGTTGATATAACATCGATCTCTAATTCACACTGGAACGGGTTAAAAAAAATACCATACAAAGTCGAGCAGCAAGTTAAGTTTCTACGTCTAGCAGCAGAAGTTGAATTGCTATTGCAGCGTCTGCAAAAGATAAATCAGCAACGCTTGGCTACTGCTAACTGCGATCGCAACCTTGCAACATAATAGATACAAAATATACCCAATTAATGCCTGTAATCAATGAGAAAGAGTACTCTCGTGACTTTGTGGATAAAAATTAGAGGAAATAGAATATGACCCAGTTGCTGAAGCGTCGTCAGTTTATTCAAGGTACGATAGGTGCGGCTGCCAGCATAGGTTTATCTAACCTGAGAGCGCAGGCTCATAAGTTTCATGGGTCTAATGAATACATTGAAGCACTCGTTATTGGTAGTGGTTTTGGTGGAGGGGTAGCATCATTGCGCTTGGGTGAGGCCGGAATTGAAACTATTGTATTGGAGCGCGGCCGACGATGGACAATCACTGACGCTGGCAATACTTTTAGCCCCTACGACAAGGTTGATGGTCGCGCGGCTTTTTTAAGTCCAACGGCCTTGTTCTTTAATGCTGGCACTCCTATCGACATTTACACTGGCATTCTGAGTGGGAAGTTGGGAGTAGGAAATAGTATTGGTGCGTTGAATGGAGCTGGTGTTGGCGGGACTTCACTTGTATACGGCGGTATCACCTCTCAGCCGACAGAAAGGTTGTTTTACGAGGTTTTTCCACGTTCAATCAGGTATTCTGAACTGGATTCTATCTATTATCCACGAGTACGCTCCATCCTGAAGGCAACTCCCATTCCAGATGATATTCTTCAAACTCCTTACTACTTATCCAGCCGCATTTTTCTAGAACAAGCAGCCAAAGCAGGTTTAAAAACCCGAAAAATTCCGATCGCTTTTGATTGGGATATTGTTCGGCAAGAAATCACAGGTAAAAAGAAACCTTCAATTATTTCAGGTCAATATTACTACGGTGCTGAAAGTGGTGCAAAAAACAGCGTAGACCGCAACTATCTGAAAATGGCAGAGAAAACGGGTTACGTCGAAATCCGACCTTTGCACGTCGTGACTGAAATCAGCGAATTCAGAGATAAGCTCTACCAGGTTGTTTGCAATCAAATTAACGAGCAAGGAGAAGTACTTGCCCAAAAGCATTTTATTTGTCGGTACTTGTTTTTAGCTGCCGGTTCAATTGGCACTACAGAGTTATTGGTGCGTGCTAGGGAAGAACGGACTTTACCCCGCCTCAGTAATCAAATTGGGTTCGGATGGGGAACTAATGCCGATTCAGTGACTACCGTGATTAGCAACAAACAAACTAATCCGACTTTTGGAACTCCAGGAGTGGTAGCCATCGAGCATTTGAATAATCCCATTGCACCAGTACTACTCGAACCATTTCCTATTCCCTCAGTACCACAAGGTGCTGCGATTATTCTCGGTCAAGGAATCACAAAGCCAGAGGGTTACTTTACTTACAATGCTTCGACTAAGTCAACGGATCTATTTTGGCCTTCTACCTCCCCTAACAATCAAAAACTGGCTAAGGCTATTCAATATACATATCAACTGATTAATCAAGCAAACGGTACAAGTTTGGCCGGGCCACCTGACTTTAGTTCCACAGGTCACCCCCTGGGCGGTGCAGTCATTGGACAAGTATGCGACACCTATGGGCAAGTTTACGGTTATCGTAACTTATTTATTGTTGATGGTTCTCTGATTCCAGCCTCTTCAGCCTGCGCCAATCCCTCACTCACTATAGCGGCTTTAGCCGAACGCAGTATGGATCGCTTTCTCAATGACATAGGTAAACATTACCGCAGGTGGTAAACATTCCTGCAAGTGGACAACAGAATTAGCGATCGCCTGAAAAGGTGAGTTAGTATCGGGATTGATGCAGGACATCAGCGCAAAAACGTCAAAAATGAGAGGATATGCCTCAATGTTCGTCAACACTAAAAAATTAATTTTTCATCGGCAGTTTCAGTCAATTATTGCACCTGTTGTTGGTATTGCAGTCATGTTGATTGTATGGCATTTACTCAGCTTAAATCCTCAAACATCACTGCCTTCTCCATTTCAGGTGACAACCGATACTTGGGGTTTAATTATCGATCCCTTTTTTAACAAAGGAGGTAATAACAAAGGATTCTTCTGGCTGATTCTTGCTAGCCTAGAACGAGTGGCTTTTGGCTATTCCCTAGCTGCAATCGTAGGCATTTCTATTGGTTTTATCATTAGTCTCAATAAATTTACTAAAGACGCGATCGACCCCATTATTCAAATTTTGCGTCCTGTCGCGCCTCTGGCTTGGCTTCCTTTAGCTCAAGCTATCTTCCTAAAACCAGATCCTTCTGCCATATTTGTCATCTTCATCACGGCAATTTGGCCGATTATCCTTAACACTGCTTTGGGCGTGCAACTGATTCCTAGAGATTACACGAATGTCTCCAGAATTTTAGGACTAACAACTTTTGAGAACTTTCTGAAAATTCAATTACCTGCCACCCTTCCTTACATTTTCACAGGATTAAGAATTGGGCTTGGTTTATCTTGGTTAGCTGTTGTTGCAGCTGAGATGTTGCTTTCTGATGATGGAATTGGTTTTTTCATTGTAGATGCTTACAACAACTCAAACATTAGTGAAATCATCTTGGCAATTATTTACTTAGGTGGAGTAGGTTTGCTTCTAGATAAGATGATGGGTTATTTATCCTTCAAATTAACTCCACAAGAGTAAGTTTGTTAGATTTTTAATTTTTTTATTGGGCAGATCGGCACAACAGCTTAACTTTATTGCAGAGAAAAATATTCAAATTATAACAGTAAGGATCGTAAACTATGTCTAGTTTTGTGGAAATTAGAGGGGTAACCAAGGAATTTCAACTATCCAATGGTAGTAAAAATCTTGTCCTCACAAACATAGATTTGGAAATCAGACCGGGAGAATTTGTTTCCCTAATTGGTCATTCAGGTTGTGGTAAGTCTACTTTACTCAATATCGTAGCTGGATTAGATAAACCAACACAAGGCTATGTGCAAATTGATGGTCAACTGATACTTAGACCTGGTTCAGACCGGATGATGGTGTTTCAGAATTATTCCCTCTTACCTTGGTTAAGTACTTGGGATAATGTTGCCTTAGCTGTTAATAAAGTCATGCGCCATAAATCCAAGAAAGAACGCCATCAATTGATTGCCCATACCCTGGAAATGGTCGGACTCAAAGATGCCATTCACAAGAAACCCACACAACTTTCTGGGGGGATGAAGCAACGAGTGGCGTTAGCCCGTGCCTTAGCTATTAAGCCTAAGTTGCTATTGTTAGATGAACCGTTTGGAGCATTGGATGCACTCACCCGTAGTAATTTGCAAGCTGAATTGATGTATATCTGTAGTACAAACAATATTACTACGATGATGGTTACTCATGATGTGAATGAAGCACTGTTGCTTTCCAATCGTGTAGTGATGTTGAACAACGGTCCTGGTGCTACCATTGAGCAAATTTTAGCAGTGCCATTTCCGTATCCTCGACTCCCGATAGAGATTATGGATAGTAGTAACTACCATCACCTACACCATGAACTCATGCAATTTCTGCATCATCAGCAGCAAGTTAAGTATATAGAAAGTCAAATTGTCAAAACTTTACCCAAAGCCGTTTAATATTTTGCCACAGGAACTTTGAGCGGTAAACCAATTTTGAGACTCATTCTTCACTTTTATCACTCTGCATCTTCTGTGGTTTTTTATTTAATAGGTATCTCCGAAAAATAATTTCAAACTCTGCTCCTGTCTAGGTGAAAACTTAATTTTTGTAGATGACTAATCCATCAAAGTTTCTTTGGTAAATCAAGTAGATATATTGTGGTTGTTTTATTCACTTTCCAGAGGTGAATCGATATGACAAAGTTTTCCAGACGCAGATTTCTGTTAACAACGAGTGCAGCAGCTTTATTAACTCAAACCGTAAACCATCGCTCTACTTCTGGCTCTACTTTTGCCCAATTAAAATCGGGTGTATATGCTGGTGAAAGCGATACTCCGGAAGTACAAAAAGCTACACTTGGCTTCATCGCCGTGACCAGCTGTTCTCCTTTAATCATTGCCAAAGCCAAGGGCTTTTTTGCTAAGTATGGTATGCCTGATATCCAGGTAAATAAGCAACCTTCTTGGGCTGTGCAAAGAGACAAACTGATGTTAGGCTCGCCTGATGGTGGCTTGGATGGCGCTCATTTACTCTTTAATATGGCATACCTGATTGCCACGGGAGAGATTAGCTATCGTCGGAAAATTCCGATGTATATCTTGGCTCGCTTGAATGTGAATGGACAAGGAATTTCACTTGCCAATGCTTATAAAGAGTTAAACCTTAATTTGGATAGCTCTGCTCTCAAATCAATATTTAAGCAGAAGGCTCTGGCTGGAGAAACTGTGCGTTGTGCTGTTCCTTTTCCCAGATGTACAGGGGACTTTTTCATGCGTTGGTGGCTAGCTTACGGTGGTATCGATCCCAGTAGAGATTTATCCTTGGTTACAATGCCACCTCCGCAAATGGTGGCTAACATGCGGGCAGGAAGCATGGATGCCTTCTCTTGTGTAGATCCTTGGCATCAACGACTGCTGCAAAAGGGGTTTGGATACTCAACTGTAACTACTGGAGAATTGTGGAACAATCACCCGGAAAAAGCGCTGGTAATGCGTGGTGAGTGGGTAGATAAGCATCCCAAGGCGGCTAAAGCAATGCTCGCAGCAGTCTTGGAAGCTCAAATGTGGTGCGATCGCCCTGAAAATAAGGAAGAAATGTTCCAGATTCTCTCACAGCGCCAATGGATGGGAGTAAAAATCGATGTAATTCGCGATCGCTTACTGGGCAAGATTGATTATGGAAACGGGCGGGTGGTAGAAAACAGTCCTCATGCGATTAAATTCTGGCGTGACAGTGCTTCCTACCCCTACAAAAGTCATGACTTATGGTTTCTAATTGAGGATATGCGCTGGGGACATCGCTCACCAGAATTTGAAACTAAACCTTTAATTGATGCTGTCAATCGTGAAGATTTATGGCGGGAAGCAGCAAAATTAATTGGTCAGGAAAAAGCAATTCCACCAAGTACATCACGAGGTGTAGAGAAATTTTTTAATGGTTTGGAATTCGATCCGGAAAATCCTCAAGCTTATTTAAATGCTCCTACCATCAGAAAAGTTGGATAAATTCTCCACAACACAACATTATGTCAATAAATGCAACTCCATGATTGTGATATCTTCATTTCAAGGAAAGTTACAGAATGAGGCATAGGAACTTTGTAAGAGAATATCTATCGAGTTTATTCGATCGTCAGTTGATGCCAACTGCTTTTAAAGTAGCGCTATTTATCGGATCTCTTCTGTTCGCAATCAATCATGCTTGGGCACTTTTGACTGGTCACATGACATCTGAGCGTTGGATTTCTGGAGGTTTGACTTACATTGTTCCTTATATGGTTAGCATTCACGGTCAATACATTGGTAGAAAAGGACTGTTACAAAAAATGTGAATTGAATAAGTAGAGCTGGGAATTGAAAAACGTCAAAGCCAATCTGCCGCCGCAATGCTTATTTAACGTGTATAACTACCACTAGACTGAAGCGATCGTAGAAATTTTTTTCGATTACAGGATAGCTCCATGAAAATACAGCTAGCTTTCAAACCAACAGGATGGGCAAAAACTGGTGTTTTAGTTACTGCTGCTTTAGTAACTGGTGCTGTGACTACTTACTCTGTACTACATTTCCAGTCAGTAACTTCTAGCCCTCCAGTTATTTCCCAAGCTGCTGTAATTACTCCTAATGCTGTGGCTGCGACAGGATATTTAGAACCTCAAGGAGAAGTGATTAAAATCTCAGCTCCAGCTTTTATGGAAGGTGCAAAAGTTCAACAACTGCTTGTTAAACAAGGATCTCAAGTCAAGTCAGGACAGGTGTTGGCGATTTTGGATAATCGCGATCGCTTACAAGCAGCTCTCAAACAAGCGCAAACACAAGTTAAAGTTGCTGAAGCTCGTCTTTTGCAAGTCAAAGCTGGAGCAAAAAAAGGTGATATCAACGCTCAAGATGCCAGATTTGAGCGTACTCAAGCTGAATTAGAAGGGCAAATTGCCACCCAGAGAGCAACTATTGCTAGCTTAAAAGCAAAGTTAGCAGGGGAAAGAAGCGCTCAAACAGCAACTATTGAACGCATTAAGGCTGAATTGGAAAATGCTCGGATTAATTGCGATCGCTATCAAAGCTTATATCAACAAGGGGCGGTTGCAACTCAACAGCGAGATAGTTTTTGCTTACAACAGAACACCACACAAGAAACTCTCAAGGAAGCACAAGCAAATCTCGATCGCATTGTTAGCACAAATCAAGAGCAGATCGCGGAAGCTCAAGCCAACTTAAATCGCACCATAGCCACGAATCGCAAGCAAATCAAGGAAGCACAAGCGACTCTTAATTCAGTAGCAGAAGTTCGTCCGGTGGACGTACAACTAGCCAAGTCGGAACTTGAAGCAGCGCAAGCAGCTGTGCAGCAAGCGCAGGCTGAATTAGATTTAGCTTATGTGCGATCGCCTCGAAATAGTCGGATTATTAAAATTCATACTTGGCCTGGCGAACTAATTGGTAGTGACGGAATTTTAGAATTAGGTAAAACTGACCAAATGTATGTAAAAGCAGAAGTGTATGAAACAGATATCACTAGAGTCCGCGTCGATCAAATAGCAACTATTAAAGCGCAGGGAGTCATAGAGGAATTAAAAGGAACAGTCGAGGAAATTGGGTGGAAGATTAGCACTAAAAATGCCCTAGGTACTGACCCAGTTGCAGATGCAGATGCCAGAGTAGTAGAAGTAAAAATTCGCTTAAATTCAGAATCTAGTCAACAAGTTGCCAGCTTAACTAATTTACAAGTGAATGTAATCATCAACACAGTTGATTCTCAGACCAGTAAGAGTAATTAATTTAGCAATCTTAGTAGAAGAATATGGAAAAACAGTACTATTTCAAGAAAAACAAAATAAGTTTGCACTCTCCTAACTGCTCCAAATAATCACAATTCACGCCTACTTAATTTTAATCAAATACTATGTTTAGTAAAATACCTACAGCCTGGTTACAACTGAGATATCAAAAAGTTAGGCTGATAGTTGCGCTTTCGGGAGTAATTTTTGCTGTTGTGATTATCTTTATGCAGCTTGGTATCCGCGATGCTTTATTTGATAGTGCCGTCCGTCTGCATAAAGGATTAGAGGGAGATTGTTTTTTAATCAGTCCCCGTTCTACTTCTTTAATTGCTATGGAAACATTTTCGGAAAGACGTTTAGATCAAGTATTGGCGTTTGCAGAAGTTGATTTTGTCGCTCCTATATATTTAGACTTTGCTCAGTGGAAAAACCCTGAAACTAGAAATTATTGGCGAAATCTCTATGTAATTGGTTTTGATTTACGTTATCGCATATTCAATTTGCCAGGAGTTAATGAGAATATTGAAGCTCTCAAAATACCTGATACAGTTCTATTTGACCGCAATTCTCGCTCTGAATTTGGCCCTATTGTTTCAGATTTTGAGCAGAAAAAGACTGTGACTACAGAAGTTAATAGCAGGGGTAATAATCGCAAAATTGATGTAGTAGGTTTGTTCGAGTTAGGAACATCTTTTGGTTCTGATGGTAATTTAATGATGAGTCATGTAAATTTCTTAAGAATTTTTAGTAACCGTCAAAAAGGTTTTATTGATGTTGGCTTAATTAAATTAAAACCAGTAACAGATATTCAAAATTTTATCAAGCAGGTTGAAAATTACTTACCTCCAGATGTTAAAGTTCTCTCCAAACAACAGTTTATCCAATTTGAGAAAAACTATTGGCAGAGTAGTACAGCTATTGGATTTATCTTTAATTTAGGAGTGGGTTTAGGACTAATTGTGGGGATGGTAGTTGTATATCAAATTCTCTATACAAATGTTTCTGAACATTTACCTGAATATGCAACACTTAAGGCAATGGGATATCGACAAAAATATTTATTATCGATGGTTTTACAACAAGCTTTATTTATTAGTATTTTAGGTTATATTCCAGGTTTGTTAATTTCTATATTTCAGTATGAAATCACCAAAAAAGCTACACTTCTTCCTGTGGAAATGACATTCAATCGGGCGATGTTTGTCATCTTAGCAACTATTATCATGTGTTTTATTTCCGGCGCAACTGCGGTAGGTAAACTAAAATCGGCAGATCCGGCTGATATTTTTTAAAGGTTATATATCTATGGAATCTGTAATTTCTATTCGTAATCTCAACCATTATTTTGGTAATAGTAATTTAAAAAAACAAGTCTTGTTTGATATTAACTTAGATATAAATCCTGGAGAAATTGTGATTATGACTGGCCCTTCGGGATCGGGAAAAACTACTTTACTATCATTAATCGGTGCTTTAAGGTCAGTTCAACAAGGAAGTCTGAACATTTTCAATAAAGAAATAAATGGTGCAAATGAAGAGCAAATGGTGCAAATTCGACGTTTTATTGGTTATATTTTCCAAGCTCATAATTTATTGCCATTTATGACAGCAAGACAAAACGTACAAATGTCGATTGAACTACATGAAGATGTTAATAAAGAAGAAGCAAGAATTAAATCTGAAGCAATACTTACAGAAGTGGGACTAGAAGAAAGAATCAATTATTATCCCGAAAATCTCTCTGGCGGACAAAAACAACGGATAGCGATCGCTCGTGCATTAGTTAGTCATCCCAAGTTAGTTTTAGCTGACGAACCAACTGCTGCATTAGACAAAAAAACTGGTCGAGACGTTGTTAACCTCATGCAGCGTTTAGCAAAAGAACAAGGATGTACTATCTTGCTGGTAACTCACGACAATCGCATTTTAGATATTGCCGATCGCATTGTTGAGATGGAAGATGGTCGCTTAATATCATGACTGGACTATAGACGAGTTTCCGGCGCGAAACTCCAGAAAAATCAACTTAAAGGAGCTAAATATGGGCGTAAGCTGGCAAAAGCGACTATACACTCGCTATGGCCCTTGGGCGGTCGTGACTGGTGCATCCTCAGGTATCGGTCGTGAAATGGCACTCAAGCTGGCTGAGGCAGGACTAAATCTCGTTTTGAGCGCGCGCAGCCAAGAAGTACTGGAGCAAATGGCAACCGACCTCACCACTCAGTATAGTATCGAGGTTCGGGTTGTTGGACTAGACTTAGCTCTGGAGAAAGGAGTCGAAACCCTAGAAGCTGCTACCCGAAATTTGGATGTCGGTTTGCTAATCGCATCTGCTGGTTTTGGGACTTCGGGATCGTTTCTCAATTCCCGACTGGAACAAGAGATAGAAATGCTCAATGTTAACTGCCGTGCGCTCTTGGAGTTGAGTTGGTACTTTGGGCGGCGGTTCGCAAAGCGTGGTGGCGGCGGCATGGTGCTGATGAGTTCCATCGTGGGATTCCAGGGTATGCCCTTCGCTGCCCACTACGCAGCAACCAAGGCCTACGTGCAGACGTTAGCCGAGGCACTGTATGTTGAACTTGCGCCTATGGGAGTTGATGTCCTGGCCTCTGCCCCAGCCCCAACAAACAGCGGCTTCGCTAGCCGCGCTGGTATGCGGATGGGGATGGCAATGAACCCTGCGGACGTGGCTCAACCAACGTTAAATGCCTTGGGTCGCAAGTCCACAATATTGCCAGGGCGACTGTCAAAGCTACTGATATACTCCCTCTCCACGTTGCCTAGGTGGGCGAGGGTGCGGATTATGGGTGGGGTGATGGACGGTATGACTAAGCATCAGCGAAGCGACAATAATCTTGGACTGGGTAAAGGTTGAATGTCTTGAAAATGTTAGTACCACGAAGTATGAATCTGGGCGTAGAGACGTGGCACTGCAACGTTTATACAAGGGTTATTGAATAACGCAACATCGTTTTCATACATGGATGGCTCATACCATTTCCCAAAAATAATGATACAGATCCAAACCCAGGAACCTAGACTAAATGGGACTTTCTTAATTACGAATTACGAATTACGAATTACGAATTGGTATGAGGTCTTATCCGTGGGTTTTAACCGCAATACTGAAGAGATAGACAATGAAACGCAGAAATATTCTCATGAGTGCTGGCGCATTCGCAACGATGGGTGCGACTTTCTTACTGGACTCGCAACTGAAGGCCCATGAAAAAATAGAAAACCAAAATCAGCATTTTGGTCGCATGAAGCAATACATCAGGACAGGGTATGTACGCACAGCGCGGCACAAGAGTTTTTATCTTGAGGCTGGGCCAAGAAGACACAGGTCGGCGATCGTCTTTGTTCATGGGTGGCCCGAAATTTCTTGGGCTTGGCGGAATCAACTCGTGGCATTCTCGTCGCTTGGTTTTCGCGTTGTTGCGCCAGACCTTCGTGGGTGCGGTCAGTCGAACCTCTACAGTACCCATTCCGCTTATGCACAACGCGAGATCGTTCAAGACATGCTCGAATTGGTTGATTCTCTAGACATTGATCGCGCGATCTGGGTTGGGCATGATTGGGGCGCACCCGTAGTTTGGAACATCGCTAGCCATCATCCCAACCGTTGTCATGGCGTTGTCGCTCTCACTGTTCCGTATGACACGCTTGAACGTGGGGTTGAAAGATTAAGAGAGTTTATTGACCGAACAGTTTACCCCGAAATTCAATTCCCGTATGGACAATATGAATACTACAAGTTTTATCAAGAGAACTTTGATATCGCAACGCAAGATTTTGAAGCAAATATCGAGAATACGTTTAAAATCCTATTGCGTCGGGGCGACCCAGCACAAGCTGGCAAGCCTTTCCCGACGGCCTTCGTTCGACTGCAAGGCGGGTGGTTTGGCCCTACTCGCGTAGCACCAGATGTACCTCTGGACACTTCTATTCTCACACCATCCGATCTCGCTATCTATGTTGACGCATATCAACGCACTGGTTTTGTCGGTGTGAATTCTCTATACATGAACGATGCGAACAATCTAGTGTATGCCAATGAAGCTATGAACAATGGCATACTCAAAATGCCAGTTCTTTTCCTGGCGGGTACTTACGACTACATCAACGATACGGTAAGAACCAATCTTATAAACCCGATGAAAAAAAAATGTCGTCGCCTGACAATTAATCAGATCGATTCGGGTCATTGGATGCAGCATGAACGTGCTGAGGAGGTTAACAAGCTTTTATCCAGATGGATTGCCATTAACTGTCCCTCAATATGGGGCAGATATAGCGCAGGGGAAACGCATCTTATTTCCTAACAAAAATTAACGTGAGCTTCCAAAGAACAGCATTCGTTATGCCTAAAAAGAAACAAAATAGCAGCGGATAAAGACAGTAAATGGGTTTAATCTATAAGATGCTCTAGCAGTTAAGACCGCACGAATAATGGTGTCACTAGACCCGTATGTGAGCTTGGTTCTGGTGAGAAGGTTGTGCTATTGGTGAAGGGAGCGATTCCCTATCCCGTCTAGGAGAATTTGAACTGACTGAACCCAGGCTGGGGCACTTTGCAACTGTGAAGACATGGGTCAGCTGATGATGCAATGACAAAGCCTGGAAACAAGAGAAATTTAGACACTTCATGTCCTACGTAACAGCCAAACTGCCTTGGGCGCTTTTTTTCGTCACTTCCGTGTTCGCCTTGGCACACCGAAAGCCATTACTGCGACTGCTCATAAATTGGCTTGCATTTTTTACCATCTCTGGATTCAAGGTGGAGAATACAAAGATCCTGGTGTTGATGCCTAAGTAGATAGACTTAAAAAAATATAATATGCTCTGTCATTGCGAGGAACGAAGCAATCCCAGTCTTTGCGATTGCTTCGTTCCTCCTCTCTACGAGACGCTACGCGAACGCAATGACATCTTACATTTAATGATGTCTACCTACTTATGAACAGCAATACCATGAACGTGTACTCAATAACTTGAAGAAAAAAGTTTTACAACTTGGCTTTTATCTCGTACCTCAATCTTCTTTAGGCGATCCTGTTTCCTTGGAGTTCGACGGGTTGAAAAGGGACAAAAAAAGGCATTGTCTTGCAAACATTTGTACCGTGCTAATGAGGTATATTTGCTTGCAGGTGATGAAGTATGCTCGCAAAAGCAGATAAACAAAGCCACGGGCTAGATGTATTCTTTTCCGGTCTGTATGGTAAGCCTGTGTTTAAGCTCGACATCCCTTAAATTTTTCATCATATTTCTGTTGTTGCAGTTTTTCTCCTTGTGAGGCTAAAGCTTTTAAATACCCAAAAAGCTCGTCATGAACGCCGCGACTTTCTCACTCTTTTTTCACTAAACAATATTCATTTGGCTGAAAGTGTGAGCTAGTCTGGATCGGCAAAGATTACTATCCTTAAATTTACTTACTTAACCTTAATTGAGCTTTTTTATAACTTCATTTGATTGAATTGAACTCCTTAAATTATCCACATTTACGTTTTTGAATTCATAAGAGAATCTGGTATTACTTACTTGAACACGACTAACGTAAAGCCAAATGCTTCATCAGAGCGGTCAGAGGTAGTCGGTTACTTTAGGTAAGTAAATTTCTCAGTATTATCTAATTTAATGAGGACACAATCATGATTACAAACATCAAAGAACTGCTACAGAATACTCAATTACAACAGCAAGTCAAAGCAGCTGCAAACTTAGCAGATGTCATCAAACTTATTACAACCGCAGGTGTACAAAAAGGTCACTCGTTTACTCAAGAGAGTATAGCTCAAGTGGTTGGCGGGCTAATTTTAGAAGAGCGCGAACTCTCGGAAGCTGACTTACTCGCAGTTGCTGGCGGATTGCGGGCTTCTTCTATAACGGGAAGCATTTTGAGCTGTTGTTGATAGATTCAAGGCAACGTGGCGAAGCTGTGTGATTTAGTGCGATCGCCGACTGCTCTTGCGAAACGGATTCAATCCTAGCTCGAAATTTAGAGAAATAAACAGCAAAATCGCTTCTATATTTCCTCAGATTACCTAATTTACAAGAAAATAAACTCATGATTCACAACATCAAAGAATTGCTACAAAATGCTGAACTACAACAGCAAATCAAAGAAGCTGCCAACTTAGCAGAAGCTATCAAAATAATTGTAAATGTCGGCGCACAAAAAGGCTATTCTTTTACCCAGGAAAGTATAGTTCAAGTGGTCAGCAAGCTCATGTTAGAAGAACGCGAACTTTCTGAAACTGACTTACTCACAGTTGCTGGAGGTTTGCAAAGTTTTACATCGTGGCAGACTTTTTTTGGCCCGTGTTATTAGCTCGGTTTCAGTTTTTATTCGCTCATATTTGGAGAGTGAAATTGCTTCCAAAAAACAGTTCGAGTGGGAAACTGCTGTGAATTTATCCAAGGTTGGACAATTTCAACATCTGGTACTAATACGCATTAAGTAATGCGCTTCAACAAACCTCAGAGCTACTCGAATAATTTCTAGGTCAAGTAGCTCTCTATTTACTCAAGGTATTGAACTTCAAAAAGGAGAATAAACTCATGATTGAGAACATCAAACAACTGCTACAAAATGCTCAACTGCAACAGCAAGTTAAAGAAGCTGCCAACTTAGCAGAAGCCATCAAACTGATTACATCTGTCGGCGCACAAAAGGGCTACTCGTTTACCCAAGAGAGTGTAGCTCAGGTGCTCAGCAGGCTGATGTTAGAGGGGCATGAACTTACAGAAGCTGACTTACTCTCAATTGCTGGGGCGTTGCCTCCTCCTTGCAACACGAAAATGAGAAATACTTCGTGTTGGATTTAGCGGGAGACTATACGGCTAGCTTTCAATCTGCTCAAGGTAATTTTATCTAACTTCAAAAAGGAGAATAAACTCATGATTGAGAACATCAAACAACTGCTACAAAATGCCGAACTACAACAGCAAATAAAGGAAGCTATTAACTTAGCAGAAGCCATCAAACTGATTACAACTGTCGGCGCACAAAAGGGCTACTCGTTTACCCAAGAAAGTGTGGCTCAGGCGGTCGGTAAGCTCATGTTAGAGGAACACGCACTGACGGAATCTGACTTACTCATGGTCGCCGGTGGGCTAATGCCCGATTGTAAATGTGGCTTGGTTTATTGCACGGAATAAGCTAGCAAGCTCCAGTTCCTTTGTTGAATCCCAGTTCGACAGTAAGATTGCTTGAAATCAAAAGCAGATTTCTTTTCACTTCAATTGCAGACTTGATTCATTTAGCACTTGTCTAGCTCCCATTCCCAGGAATTACACTATGTCTCAGATATCGATGCCTACGGTAGGCTGCGCCTACGCACCTCCAGTTAATTGCACACATGCAGAGTTAGCCGCAATTGTTGCTAACGCTAGCTTCCTCTGGGAACGTCTCGATCCAGAGCGTTTTACTGTGGATGGCGAACAGGCAAATGAATCAGAAATCGATCGCAGATGCGATCGCTGGTGTCAGGTTGTCGCCCAGGGCAATTTGGACACCTTAGAAAAACGCTTACAGTGGGAAGGTTTGAACCTCGATACGGTTCGTCCTCGGTTAGGAAGCGTGCAAATTACTGGCACTCAACCGTTGCCGGAATGGGCACAAACCCTGCAACAAATTATGCAAACGGCAACAGAGTTTATGTCTGCATCTGAATCATTTCTGCCAATCGATCCAGACAAACCTATTCCTTTCGAGGACGTTCTCTTACCTGCCATCATAGTTGCCAGACAGCAACTCCTGACTCGTCTCGGTTCTGGGCAACTCACGCAAGATACCCTTCCTTTATCGATTCTCTCAAAAGCTGCTTATCAAGCTTTAGAACAAAGCTTACTGCAACGACTGGCGGCACTTTGCACCAAGACACTGGACTTTGAATTTTCCCAGGTTCGTCCCTTTGGTCAGAATTTGCTCAATTTGCTGGGGCTAGAAACGGAAGACAGTAATAGCAAAAGCCACTACACCCAATTTGTTTATCGACTACTGCAAGATGGATTGCTGACCTTCTTCCAGAAGTATCCAGTCCTCGGTCGGTTAGTGGCAACAGCAGTCAATTTTTGGGTTGAGTTCGTGGCTGAGTTTCTTCAGCGATTGGCTGAGGATACAGATATTCTGCACCTGTTTAGCTCAACAATTGATAGCTTAGGCAAAGTTACTGAAATTGAAACCTCTCTTTCTGACCCGCATAAGCAAGGCAGAACCGTCATTTTACTCACCTTTGAATCTGGACTCAAACTCGTCTATAAGCCCAAGGATTTAGGGTTGGAGGTTGCTTTTAACCAATTTTTGACCTGGTGCGACCAACACAGCCAACTCTTGGATTTTAAAATCATCCAGGTGCTGAACCAGAACGGTTACGGTTGGGTGGAATATGTTGAGCATCAACCTTGTGTGGATGAAGCTGCTGCGGAACGCTTTTATCAGCGAGCTGGGATGCTGTTGTGTGTACTTTATGCGCTTAGGGGAACCGATTGCCACTGCGAAAACTTAATCGCTAGTGGCGAACACCTAGTGTTGATCGATATGGAAACCCTGTTGCATCATGAAGCAAATTTAATTGAAAATTCACCGTTTATTCAAGAGTTTGAGACAGCCGCAGCCCAACGCCTTTGGGATTCGGTACTCCGCACCGGACTGTTACCCCGGTGGGACTTTAGCAGCGATCGCCGCGTTGCTTATGATATTAGCGGGTTGGGCAGTACCGATTCAGGGCAAGCTCCCCGGAAAATGCCTCGCTGGCAGGCGATTAATACCGACAATATGCACCAACGGTATGAGTCTGTGCCATTTCCCCTAGAAAAAAATGTACCGCGCTTAGGTGAAATCGCTTTGTCTACCAACGATTATCAGGTACAAATCGCTGCCGGATTTGAGCAGATGTGTCGTTTTTTAATGGTAAACAAAGATAGACTGCTGGCTCCAGACAGTCCACTTGCTGCCATGCAAAATCAACAAGTCCGCTTTATCTTCCGCGCTACCCAGATTTACGGTACTATCTTGCAAAACGCGTGGGCACCCGATTACCTGAAAAACGGGGCAGACTATAGCATTGAACTCGATCGCCTCAGTTATGCCTTTCTGGTCGCTCAGGAAAAACCCCATGCCTGGCCAATCCTGACTGCGGAACTGCAAGCTATGGAACAGTTAGACATTCCTTTTTTCACAGCTAGCGCTGGTAGTGATGAGTTGAGTGTAGGCAGCAATCAAGCTATTGGGCACTACTTCAAGCAACCTAGTTACCAGCAGGTTCTAAGTCAATTGCAAGCCCTTGATGAAACTGACCTGTCCCGACAAGTCGCTATCATTCAAGGCTCCTACTACGCCAAGATGGCGCAAACCTCAAGCAAAAACGAGGGATGGGATGTAGAATCATTACCAGTGCTGAACTCACAACAGTTGATTGAGGAAGCTAAGGCGATCGCTACTGAACTCGAAGCCAGAGCCATTCCCGACCCCGATGGTAGCGTTAACTGGATTGGCTTAGTCTATATCCCGGAGGCAGAACGATTCCAACTACAAGTGTTAAACGACAGTCTTTATGACGGACGCTGTGGAGTTGCTTTGTTTCTCGCTGCACTCTCTCAGGTATCTGGTGAGTTACGTTTCCGTAATTTGACATTGCAGACATTACAATCCTTACGTAGCCAGATCCAAATCGACCCAGAATCTCAGCAGCGAAAAGCTCGCCTCATGGGAATTGGGGGTGCATCAGGTTTGGGTTCTACGATCTATACTTTCGTCAAAATCAGCCAATTCCTTGGCGATGAAACGCTGTTGCAAGATGCTCAAGCTTTGTCTGATTGGATGACACCGGAACTGATTGCAGCGGATAAATATTTGGATATTATCAGCGGAGCTGCTGGAGCCATATTAGGGCTATTGTCTCTTTATGGAGTAACAAAACAAGCAACAGTATTGGAAAAAGCGATCGCCTGCGGACAGCATTTACTCACCCACCAAGTCAGCCATGAAGGTGCGCCTAAAGCTTGGTTGACCATTGGTGAAATGCCCTTTACAGGCTTCTCCCACGGAGCCGCAGGTATCTCCTATGCGCTGCTTCAACTTTACGCTGTTACCCAAGACTGCAACTACTTAGAAGCCGCCTTAGAAGGGATTGAGTATGAGCGCAGCGTTTTTTCCAACTCCAACGCCAACTGGCCCGACTTCCGTGGATTAGCACAAACAGGGCAGCCTGTCTTTCCAACTCAGTGGTGTCATGGCGCAGCCGGAATTGGATTGGCACGCTTAGGCAGTTTCGAGATTGTCAAAACATCTGAAATTGAACGCGAGATTGAAATAGCTCTGCAAACCACTCAGCGCTATGCATTGCAAGTCATCGATCATCTCTGCTGTGGCAATCTGGGTCGCGTTGAAGTGCTGTTAGTTGGTGCCCAGCGCTGCTCTCGTCCTGATTGGTATCAGGCTGCTTTCCAGAATGCGACCAATGTTGTGGCTAAAGCCCAGCGCACTGGAGCATATCAACTGTTTCCCAATTTACCTAATTCTGTATTTAATCCTGGCTTCTTCCCAGGAACAGCCGGAATTGGTTATCAGCTACTTCGCCTAGCACAACCAGAGCAATTACCTTCAGTGTTGCTGTGGGAGTAAACGCTTTTGAGAGCGATCGCCTTAAGCAACTCCCACTAATTACAAGTCACCAGATAAACAACATGAAAGACTCACGTCGCTCAATCTTTCGTGAAGATGCTGTTCGTCGCTATCTAGAAGGCAGAGAAAAGTCCATTTTGCCACGACTGGTTTCTCCACGCACGTTTATTTATTTGTGGTTCCTGTTAGGGTTGCTGGTGATGAGTAGCATCATCGCTTGGTTTACTAAAGTGCCCGTGTATGCTTCTGGTTCAGCCGTTGTTGTTCACTGGAAAAGTAAAAAAGGCACTCATGAAGGTATTGTTGTCGCTGCTTTTTTCCCGCCTCAACATTTTTCAAGTTTGCGAACTACCCAGAAATTGTTTTTGAATTTTGATGCTAGGGGCGATCGCTTCAGCCATTCCATTATTGCCGTTGAACCGGAGATTATTAGCCCTGATGCTATCCAAAAACAATTTGCGCTCAACTCGCAGATTGTACAGCAAATCGCTGGGCCAAGTGCAGTAGCGATCGCACAATTAGAGCCAATACCCGAAAATTTGTCTGCTTCTGCATATCTAGGTAGTGTCGGTGATGCCAAAGCTGAAGTTGGTTCGCAACGCATCATATCTCTGTTACCGCTAATTGGGCAGTTCTTTAAATAAGCAACTATGAATGTTCTTAAGAAAGTACAACAAATGTATTTACCGCTTGAGGCGATCGGCTGGCGACTAAAATATCTCATCTCACCTGTTCGTTGGCGGTTTTTGCAGCATTATCAACGTCGAGTTCCCATCAGACTACAACTAAATGCTGTTGAATGTGGTGCAGCTTGCCTAGCAATGATTCTTAGTTATTATGGCAGACAGACTCAGGTTGCTGAATGTCGAGAGTTTATGGGCATTAGTCGAGATGGTGTAACTGCACAGACAATTGCCAGAACTGCCCGTGCCTATGGATTGCGTGTAAAAGCATACTCCCTAGAAGAACTTGCCGATTTTAAATATGTCCATCTACCAGCAATTGTGTATTGGAACTTCGAGCATTTCATAGTTGTGGAACGTTGGTCATCGAAGTCCGTTGAAATTGTCGATCCAAGCTGCGGACGACGCAAATTAACTGTGGATCGATTCCATGAGGGCTTTACAGGGGTGGTATTGACTTTCGAGCCAGGAGTGCAATTCCAATACCGCCGGACAAAAGCTCAATTATCGTGGTGGGACTACTTGCTTGAATACATATTGCATACACCCGGCTTGTTGTTGCAAATCCTCAGTACCTCTCTCCTTTTACAAATACTTGGGCTAGCGCTACCCATTTTGACTAAAGTAGTTGTCGATCGCATCTTGCCGCTTCACATCACCGATGTCATGCCAATCCTGGGGCTGGGGATGATGATTCTCGTTCTCGCGCAAATGGTAACGAGTTATTTACGAGCCGCGTTGCTGATTTATTTACAAGCACGCATAGATACCCGCTTAATGCTCGGTTTCTTTGAACACTTGCTCACACTTCCCTTTCGCTTTTTCGAGCAACGTACAGTTGGCGATCTCTTGATGCGCTTGGGGAGCAACGCCATGATTCGAGAAACGCTCACTAGTCAGACGCTATCAATCATCTTAGATGGTACGTTTGTGTTGGGGTACCTGATCTTACTGTTTGTTCAAGAACCTGCTTTTGGGGTCGTTGTTTCGATCGTCGGACTGCTTCAGGTGATGCTCTTATTTGGCACAACCAACCGAGTCCATGACCTAATGCAACGCGATTTGTTAGCTCAGGCAGAGTCTCAAAGTTACTTAGTCGAAGCATTAACAGGAATCCTGACGCTCAAGGCGTGTGGAAGTGAAGACCGTGCCTTTGAATACTGGTCTAATTTATTTTTCAAGCAATTGAATGTCTCGCTACAACGCAATCATTTAGGTGCACTGGTTGACACAGCAATGCTATCGCTGCGATCTTTCTCACCGCTTGTCTTGTTATGGGTGGGAGCGCTGTATGTGCTAGATGGAAGTATGAGCTTAGGGACAATGCTAGCGTTAAATGCGATCGCCGCATCCTTCTTAATGCCCCTGTCCTCGCTGGTATCAAACGGTCAGCGTTTACAATTAGTAGACGCACATCTTGAGCGGCTGACTGATGTTCTTACAGCCGAGTCGGAGCAGAAGTTGCAAAAAGTTCAAACTGCACCACGACTAACAGGTCGAATTGAATTAGATCGGGTTAGCTTCCGTTACGATCGAAATGCCCCATCAGTCTTACACAATATCTCACTTAGTATCGAACCTGGACAAAAAATAGCTTTAGTAGGTCGTTCTGGATCGGGAAAAAGTACACTAGCTAAACTTTTACTTGGACTTTACTTACCAACGGAAGGCGAAATCTTGTATGATGGGATGCCCTTGCAGGCATTAAACTGGCGCACATTGCGTAGTCAATTTGGGGTAGTACTTCAGGAGCCATTCCTTTTTAGCGGTTCAATTCGTCAAAATATCAGCATTAACGATCCCAGCCTTTCCCTTGAGCAGATCGTGGCAGCGGCAGAGCTTGCGGCTATCCACGATGATATTATGCAAATGCCTATGGGTTATGAAACAAGAGTTGCTGAAGGAGGCAGTGGTTTATCGGGAGGACAACGCCAACGGTTATCACTAGCGCGTGCTTTCGCTCACCAACCTGCTATTCTTTTACTGGATGAAGCAACCAGCCATCTTGATGTAGTAACTGAGAGCTCGATCGAACAGAATTTGCATCACATCTCATGTACGCGGATTGCGATCGCTCATCGATTGAGTACTATCCGCAATGCAGATACAATTTTAGTCCTCGATCGAGGGAGAATTGTTGAACAAGGTTCCCATGAGGAACTTCTACATCTGGATGGACATTATGCTTCACTAATTCGTAGTTTGGATTTTGGTGAAGTCAAAGTATAAAAAAATGCTAAAACGCCGATTCAGTAATGAGGAAAAGAGAGCTAAATAACCACTTTAAATAATTCTTTAATGGACAGCTATTCCCCACCACTGTTTAAACTTTAATCTTGGAGATGTCATTGAATTTATGGCTAATAGTAATGTGTGTGCATGATGTGAAACTTTCTCAAAAATTACAGATTATCAGTCTGAAAGTTTATTTGTGGCGATCGCACTTCACAACAATGTACATGCCAATCTAGCTGTAATTTGCTGGGAATCAACAGTTAGAGCAACCAGTCTAAATTAAAGCCCTAATTTTGCTGTAACTACTACCTCATCTCTAAAGCCTACTAGCACTGCCGTTCCATCTTTGACGAAAACTGGGCGTTTGAGCAGCATTGCGTCTTTAGTGAATGCGTCAATCCACTGTTCATCAGTCCAAGTCTTCTTTTCATCTCCTAAAGCGCGGTAGGATTGGCCAGAGGTATTTCGCATGGAAGCAGAACCCAAAGAATTCACCCAGTTTTGGATTTGCTCGCGATCCGGCGAAGTTTCTTTCGTGTTAATGAACTCATAGTCAATTTTGTTGTGTTGGAGCCACGTCAAAGCTTTTTTGCAAGTGCCGCAGTTGGGAATTCCGTAAACTTGAATGGACATAAATTTGTTTAAGCAACAATCTCCATATATACATTGGCTGGTGTAACTTCTGCCACCCATGCTTCTGTTCTTGAGTTTATAGCTGCTAAATCCTATTGATGGGGTTCACCGTAAATATTATTGACCGCGATAGCTCTTGCAACTAATGTGTAATGCTCGACCGCCGGAGCAATCCCTGCTTAAAATCCGCTTCATGCTGCAAGTGTATTAGCGGGATGGAACAGAGGTCTTTGATTTCTCACACCTCGGTAGCTATGTCGTGTTTCCCTTGGTGTCTGTGCTATTTCCAGGTTCCGAAACAGAACCAAGCAAAACGATCCAAATCTCCGAGTATTGTTAGACTTATTTAACTCCAGTTAGATGACCTGCACCCTTAGAAAATTGTTTAATTGACCAAGCAACCTGTCTAATTGTCTGGTGAATCTATTGGCAGTTTCAGCAGGGTTTGTCCATTGAATCTAGGAGCGCAGACATCATTGACCGAGTATGGTTCCCAACCCGCCTACCCAAAGCGATCGCAGCTAAAAGCCCTATTTGAACAACTCATCCAACATGCCCATGTCTCCTAGTAACTCTCACCCCTCGGACGATCCTTGGAGCATCGTCTTTGAGGGCTACGACCCAGAAAAAGAAGGCCGGCGGGAAGCCCTATGCGCCCTGGGAAACGGTTATTTTGTCACCCGTGCAGCCGCACCGGAGGCCACAGCCGATGAAGTTCACTACCCTGGTACATATCGGGCAGGTCTCTACAATCGCTTGGTCAGTCAAGTCAATGGCGAAGAAGTGGATGACGAGTCAATTGTCAATTTGCCCAACTGGTTGTCGCTGACGTTTCGGATTGATGGTGGTGAGTGGTTTTCGCTCGACGCGGTTGAGATTCTTGCCTATCGCCAGATTTTGCAGTTGCGGCAGGGTCTTCTCAGGCGTGAAGTGCAATTTCGCGATCGCCAGGGACGGGAAACAACGCTGCAAGAACAGCGCTTTGTCAGCATGGATCGACCGCATCTTGCTGGGCTGCACATTGAACTAACGCCAGAGAATTGGTCAGGCAACTTAGAAATTCGTTCGGCGATCGATGGACGCGTTACTAACAACAATGTCGATCGCTATGCGCCGTTCAATAAGCAACATTTAGAGCCAGTAGCAACTGGAGCGCTACCAGAAGGAATTTGGTTGACAATGCGTACCTGCCAATCTCACATTGACATCGCAATGGCAGCCCGAACTCGCGTCGCTGCGAACGGACATGAGGTTAATGCAGCCCAAATTCGCGACTGTGATGAAGCTCAAGTTGCAGAGCGAATACAGGTGCAGGTTGAGCGTGGTGCAACAGTTGCGATCGAAAAAATTGCCGCCCTTTACACCTCACGCGATCCGGCGATCGCCCAAAGCACAGAAGCCGCACAATTGGCAATCCAACAGGCTCCCAATTTTGCCGAGCTGCTCAAAGCACATCAGCGAGCTTGGGAGCGGCTTTGGCTTCGCTGCGACTTTGACCTCGACCCTGTGAAATACCTGGAAGCAGCCCGAATGCACATCTTTCACGTGCTGCAAACCGTCTCACCCCATACCGTTGACTTGGATGTGGGCATCCCGGCACGGGGCTGGCACGGGGAAGATTATCGCGGACACATTTTCTGGGATGAAACTTTTGTACTAGCGTTCTTGTCTTGTCGGTTTCCGGCGATCGTGCGTTCTATTTTGCTGTACCGCTATCGTCGGCTAAATGAAGCCCGACAATTGGCACGCCAGCACGGTTACCGGGGTGCCATGTTTCCTTGGCGTAGTGCCAGCACCGGACGCGAAGAGACTCCCCGCTTTCAGTTCAATCTCCTTTCAGGGCAGTGGATGCCAGACAACACCTTTTTGCAACGTCACATTGGGGCGATCGTTGCCTACACGGTTTGGCAGTACTACATCACGACCAATGACCAAGTGTTCTTGAGCGATTGGGGCGCTGAACTGCTAATTGAAATTGCCCGTTTCTTTTCGAGTATCGCCACCTATAATCCTAAGCGCGATCGCTATGAAATTCTGGGTGTCGTGGGTTCAGACGAATACCACACAACGTATCCAGAGGCGGAAACTCCCGGCATTAACAACAACACTTACACCAATTTGATGGCTGTCTGGACTCTTTGCCGGGCGCGGGAGGCACTCGGTCGACTATCACCCTCCCGTCGGGCTGAACTTTGCCATGTATTAGAACTGCACCAGGATGAGATTGACCAGTGGGATGTTGTAAGCCGCAAGATGTATGTCAGCTTCCACGATGATGGGATTCTAAGCCAGTACGAAGGGTTTGAGCGCCTGCAAGCGTTTGATGTAGAGCAATTCCACGAGCAGCACGGCAAGCAAAGAATTGAGTGGGTTCTAAAGGCAGAGGGCGACGATATCAATCGCTATCAAATCGCTAAACAAGCTGATGTCGCTGTTTTATTCTTTCTACTAAGCGAAATGGAACTGACAGCCCTTTTAAAACGGTTAGGATACGCTTTTGACCAAGAGCAGATGCAGCGCACGATCGCCTACCACCTCCAGCGCACTACCCATGAATCCAGCTTGTCCCGTCTTATTTATGCAGGGGCAACGGCGACGCTCGATTGCGATACTTCCTGGCAGCTATTTACACAGGCACTGTTCACAGATTGCTCCCATAGAGACGGTTCTGGTACTGAAACAGGAATCCATTTAGGTGCAATGGCAGGTACGCTACATATGCTACATCATTGCTACCTTGGCTTGTGCGCCCGTGATGCAATTCTCTACCTCCAGCCATCGTTTCCAGCACACCTCAATCGGCTGCGCGTTAACTTGAATCATCAGGGCAACGATCTGCAAATTGAGATTACGGCAAAGCATTTGGGCATTACAGCCGCTCCTGATAACAGGGAATCAGTAAAGATTATCTGTCAGGGACAAGTTGCAAATGTGCAACCCGGCACCTCGATCGGCATTCATCTAGACTGAAAGTGTGAGTGCTAAACTCCTGTGGTGTAAAAAACTTACTTATTGAATGATGTTCAAGTTTATAGTGTTTAACAAAATACAAATATAACGTAATGCTGACTGATTGAAGAAACTGTTAAACATCAAATTATAGTAGGAGTGTTAATGACTTTACCACTTAAAGAAATTATATTAGCACCAGGACAAGGTAATCATCTAATTACTGGTAATAGTGAAATAACATTTAAGGTAGTTGGTGCTGACACTCACGGCCACTTGGGATTATTTGAAAACTTAATACAACCAGGTGGAACTGCTCCGGTACTGCATATTCATCGACAAATGGAAGAAATGTTTTACGTTTTAGAAGGAGAAGTAGAAATTCAAGTTGGCAATCAGATAGTACAAGGGCAACCAGGGGCATTTGTGTTAGTTCCACGTAATACACCTCATACATTCGCTAACCGCGGAACTCAGCCTGCAAAATTATTAATCATGTTTTGTCCAGCAGGAGAACGCGAACAGTATTTTGAAGGGTTAGCTGAACTCCTCAAAGATGGGCAAACTCCAGACCGAGATGCTCTTGTAGAATTGATGCGGAAATTCGATCAAGAGCCAGTAGAGATTTAATTATCGATGGTGTTACTATTACTGCTGGTTGAGTATATAAACCTTGACTGATGATGTCGAAAGTTATAGGGAGTCATACTCTTTGTTGTTCGCCTAAACCCAGTGGAGGCACGTGCTGTTGTGGGTGGAATAGTAGAGGATATTGAATAAAAATATTTAATCACTCATGATGTCACCAACTGCTTTAAGTCGGCTGGAGTCAAGTTTGAGTGTACTACTTGTCCATCGCGAAACCAAACGATGCGCTTGGTTTGACGGGCAACGTCAGGTTCATGAGTAACCATGACAACCGTGATTCCACTGCCATTAAGTTCGTTAAATATTTCTAATACTTCTTGAGTGGTGCGGGAATCAAGTGCGCCAGTGGGTTCATCGGCTAAGAGGACAACGGGACGGTTGACAATGGCCCGAGCGATCGCTACCCTTTGTTGTTGTCCGCCAGATAGTTGTGTTGGTTTGTTGTTAAGGCGATTGGCTAAACCTACTCGTTTGAGCGCTTCTGCGGCGCGATCGCGTCTTTCGCTAGGATCGATATCAGCGTACACCATTGGCAGCATCACATTTTCTAATGCTGTCAGTTGGGGTAACAGGTGAAATTGTTGGAACACAAACCCCAATTTCTTGTTACGAATGTGTGCCAATTCTTTATCGTTCATCTGTGCTACATCGACGTTATCTAGATAATAATGTCCGCCAGTGGGGCGATCTAGACAGCCGATAATATTCATGGCTGTGGATTTACCCGAACCAGAAGGCCCCATAATTGAACAATATTCACCCTGTTCCACAATTAAGTTGACATCATTCAATGCTCGTACTTCTGTTTCGCCACTACCGTAGATTTTATATATACTTTCTAAGCGAATAATGGCTGATTTTGGTACAGAATTAGGAACTAAAGAATCGGTAATTGAAATAGTGTTTGCCATAAAGATTTAGTGATTATTTATTAGTAATACTTATTAATTCTTTCCTACTTGTCTCACTTGTTTTTGAGTTATCAGCCAACCTAAAGCGATAAACAAGAATGTAGCCACAATACTTACAAACAAAGAGGCATAAAAAGGATTGGTAGATTGTGATGAGATATTGCTGTTAGCGGGTGGTTAATTTTGTCGATGTGTTTGACGATTATACCAAACGCGATCGCACTACTGCCAAAGCCAACACCTAATATTTGGATTGGATGCTTTAGGAGGCGATCGCGTTCGGCTTGTTTTATTTCTCCTATGCCGCTAATTCAGTCTATTGCTCTAAACAATAACTTGGAACATTGAAATAAATAACCTAAATCGGCATTTATTTTTAGTTTCAAGAAATAGTATTTTTATAGCTCAATACTTTTTAAAAATTTGATATATTTACTGATTATAGCACATATTTTCTGTAGATTTTTGAGTTTTACATTAAACTATAAATAACCTAAAAAATTATCTAATGGATTTTTTAACAATTTTAGGATTAGCTGCTGCCACAATAACCACAATCTCTTTTCTGCCACAAATGTTGAAAACTTGGCAAACAAAATCAGCAAAAGATGTTTCATTGGTTACGCTGATTACATTCATAAGTGGTATTTTTTTGTGGTTAATTTATGGAATTTATTTACAATCGTTACCGATTATTCTTGCTAACGGTGTAACATTGGTTTTTAACTTAATTATTCTATGGCTTAAAATTAGATATAGATAAACTTGCCATAACAAACACTTGTGACATCATCTGTATTTGCCTCCGAACGTCTCCTCTTTACCCCTACCACCCCCAACAACGACGCTATACCACTCATTTTTGCCTTTCCCAATGAATATAGCGTGGGTATCACAAGCTTAGGCTATCAAGTAGTATGGGCAACTCTGGCAATGCGCGATGATGTGCAGGTTAGCCGCCTATTTACCGATATTCACGAACAACTACCCAGAAAGCCAGAAATAATCGGATTTTCTATTTCTTGGGAACTGGATTATGTGAATATTTTAAATTTACTGGAATCTTTAGAAATTCCGATTCGGACAACTTCACGCGATGATTCTCATCCGATAATTTTTGGTGGTGGTCCTGTTCTCACTGCTAACCCCGAACCTTTTGCAGATTTTTTCGATGTAATTTTGTTAGGAGATGGCGAAAACCTCCTAGGGAATTTCATTGAAGCGTATAAAGATGTCAGAAATGCTTCTAGACAAACTCAACTAAAAACACTTGCACAAATACCAGGAATTTATGTTCCGAGTATGTACGAAGTGGAATATCAAGCAATAGATGGTGCAGTCAAGTCAATTAAACCAATTTCACCAGAAATTCCTACATTGGTGCAAAAGCAGACTTATCGGGGAAATACTTTATCAGCATCAACTGTTGTTACCCAAAATGCTGCTTGGGAAAATATTTACATGGTGGAAGTGGTAAGAAGTTGTCCAGAAATGTGCCGTTTTTGTCTGGCTAGTTATCTGACATTGCCTTTTAGAACAGCAAGTTTGGAAGGTTCGTTAATTCCAGCTATTGATAGAGGTTTAGAAGTTACAAATCGTCTAGGATTATTGGGCGCTTCTGTTACCCAGCATCCAGAATTTGAAGTATTACTAGACTATATTAATCAGCCAAAATACGATGATGTCCGTCTGAGTATTGCTTCGGTACGAACAAATACAGTAACAGTACAGCTAGCCAAAACTTTAGCACAACGAGACACGCGATCGCTTACAATTGCTGTCGAAAGTGGTTCAGAAAAATTGCGGCAAATCGTCAACAAAAAGCTGCATAATGACGAAATCATCCAAGCGGCAGCAAATGCCAAAGCTGGTGGATTGTCAGGCTTGAAACTCTACGGGATGGTAGGAATTCCTGGTGAAGAACCAGAAGATTTAGAGCAAACTGTGGCAATGATGCGTAATATCAAAAAAGCTGCACCAGGATTACGCTTAACACTGGGATGCAGCACTTTTGTTCCCAAAGCACATACACCGTTTCAATGGTTTGGAGTGAATAAGCAAGCAGAAAAGCGGTTGCAATTATTACAAAAACAGCTAAAACCCCAAGGGATAGATTTTCGCCCAGAAAGCTATAATTGGTCAATAATCCAAGCTTTGTTATCCAGAGGCGATCGCCGACTCTCGCATTTTTTAGAACTTACTCGCAACTTTGGCGATTCTTTAGGCAGCTACAAACGTGCTTTCAAGCAACTCAAAGGCCAACTTCCCGATTTAGATTTCTACGTCCATGCCAACTGGTCAACAGAGCAAGTTCTACCCTGGAGTCACTTGCAAGGGCCTCTACCACAGTCTACACTACTAAAGCATTTGGCTGATGCTACCAGTCATTTCCAATCATCTCAACAAGGGACTGGGGATTGGGGATTAGGAATTAAGGACTGGGTTGCAAATTGAAATATGGAAGAGGCTTTAAAACGGGACATATGAAATATATTAATACCCAGTCCACAGTCCCCAGTACCGATAAATTTATAGCTAAAAACTTGATGCAAACAACATCTGAGTATTACTGCGCCTATTGTGGCGAACCTAACTTAACTTTTATTGATTTGAGTGCTGGGTTACAACAATCTTATGTAGAAGATTGTCAAGTTTGCTGTAATCCAAACATTTTATATGTGCGGGTTGATGAAGACACCCTAGATATCGAAATCGATACCGAATACGAAGGCTAAAATTTAGGTTTTTCTTTCCATGCTGCACTTTACACATTCCTCAACAATTAATGCGCCGCCAGAAGTAGTTTGGAAATTTCACGAAAGAACAGATATTTTGCAACTACTAAATCCCCCTTGGCAACCAGTTCAAGTAGTCCGCCGTGAAGGAGGATTGGAAGTGGGTGCTATCACAGAATTTCGATTATTTCTAGGCCCATTACCCTTAACTTGGTTAGCGCGCCATACTGAATGCGAACAATATCGCTTGTTTACCGATACACAAATATCTGGGCCTTTTGAGTCTTGGGTACATCGACATCAGTTTGAACCGCAAGATGGTAAAACTAGGTTGACTGATGCGATTTCCTTTTCTATGCCTGGTGGAGGAACAGTTGAATTTATCGGCGGTTGGTTAGTCCAAGCACAACTAGAAGCAATGTTTCGCTACCGACACTACATAACGAAACGGGAGTGCGAGTCAAAATAATTCGTATTTTGTGAGGGAGTTGCCGTCTTGGATGCCGTAACTTAGTCATTTCCTAGACTGCGGTAAAGGTCTGATAGCTTTATTGGCAAACATCTCCAGAAAAACCCTGCGTCGCTGTCGGGGTGATTCGGGTGCGATGTAACCCCACAAACTTTCCCAGTAAAAAAAGGATATGCCAACAAAAGAGCGATCGCGCACTATCTGCACTTGTTCTCGAATTTGAGCAATTTCTACAGGATTACGTAATGTTCCCGTTGAGATACCAATGCCTACAGGAATTTGAGTACGAGCAAATTCTAACGCTGGTTTTTGCAATTCAGCAATAAAACTGCTTTTATCATTTCGATATACCTGCAAAATTAACTCGTCTATCAAACCTTTTTTTACCCAACTTTCCCAGTCTTGCAAGTAGTATTTGTAAGCAAAAGTCTGTGAGTTGGGGGACAGTGATATTTTGGCATTAGATTTAACTGCTTTCACGGCTTGGTAGATTTCTGCCATGAAATCAGTAATTTTGTTTGCTCGCCAACGCATCCATTCTGAGTTAAATGGATTAGTTGGAGGACTTTTGCCTTGATGTTCTTGGCGGTAAAGGTCGATAGTAAAAGAGTCATAGCCAAACTGTGTTGGCATTCCAAAGTGGTCATCAAACTGAATACCGTCTACATCATAATTGCTAACGACTTCCACAACCAGCTTGAGAATAAAGTTCTGAACCTCTGGATGTAAAGGATTCAGCCAAGCTTGCTTATTTGTCAAGCCATTGTCCACTTCTTCCAACGGGGTTTCTTTGATAGAGTTTATACCTTGTTGCCCTTTTGTTAACCAGTCAGGATAACGCCTTGCTAATTCTGAATCAAACGGTGTCATGAAACCGTATTCAAACCAGGGAATGACACTTAAATCTTGAGGTTTAGCAAGCTTAACTAGCTTTGCTAAAACATCCTGTCCACCGTGCATTAAATTCAAAAAAGGTTGAGCATCTGAACCTGTAACAATTTGAGCAACAGCACTTTTGTAAAAGGTATGTCCTCGGTTCCAAACAACAGGATAGACCGTATTAAAGTTAAGTGCCGATAATTGATTGATAGCATGGTCAATTCCCCAAGGTACAAATAGTACACCACTGGCAACATTAGTTAGCCAAACACCACGGATTTCTGTTGTAGTTGGTAAGCTCTTTTGTTGGTAATAACCTGAGAGTGAAGGGACTGAAAAGGCTGTTAAGCATAGTATTAAGTCCAAGCACAGCAAGTAGATAAAACCACTTCTAGTCAACCAATTCATTTGTGGCTTTGAATTCATTTTGGAGGAATACTTATTACTACAAAGTAAATTAGCATTTCTCCGGATTATGTAAAGATATCATAAACTACACACAGGAAAATCACACATTATCTCGATGATAATGTTCACTATTAACAGTCATTATTCACATGTAAAATTAAAATCTTTCCACTCCTTCAAACTGCTTGGTACTTGCGGCATTTGCTGCTTCACCACAAGTACGGGGTGTAGGAAATATTTTCTCAGGATTTGCTAAACCTCTAGGATTAAATACTTGCCGTACCCATTGCATAGTTTCTAAATCAACAGCGCTAAACATCTCTGGCATATAGCATTTTTTATCTGCGCCAATACCATGCTCTCCAGAAATACTGCCGCCAACTCTGACACAAAGTTTGAGAATTTGCGCCCCGACTTCTTCTACTTGCTCTAATGCTCCAGGTACGGAATTATCATAAAGAATGAGTGGGTGAAGATTGCCATCACCAGCATGAAATACATTAGCAATACGATAACCATATTGTTCACTTAATTTGGAAATTTCGTGAAGAACATATGGTAATTGAGTCCGGGGAATCACACCATCTTGGACATAATAATCTGGGCTTAAATGTCCAGCCGCAGCAAAAGCAGCTTTACGCCCTTTCCACAATTTAAATCTGGTTTCCGGGTCACTAGCAGAAGTGACACTACGCGCACCATTCTTTTTACAAATTTCCGTAATTCGCTGTTTATTTCCTTCGACTTCCACATCTAAACCATCAATTTCTATTATTAGAATGGCTGTCGCGTCGCGGGGATAACAATTTGTTGCTACAACATCTTCAACAGCATTAATGCTGAAGTTGTCCATCATTTCCATACCGCCGGGAATAATTCCCGCGCTGATAATATCAGAAACAGTTGCCCCAGCAGCTTCAATGCTTGTAAAATCTGCTAACAGTACGCAAATTGATTCTGCACTCTTAAGAATTCGTAGAGTAATTTCTGTAGCGATACCTAACGTACCTTCAGAACCGACAAATATACCCGTTAAGTCATAACCAGGCATTTCCGGGATTTGTCCGCCTAAATCGATAATTTCTCCTTCCGGCGTAACAATTCTTAATCCTAAAACATGGTTAGTGGTGACACCATACTTTAAGCAATGTACTCCGCCAGAGTTTTCAGCAACATTACCCCCAACAGAGCAAATAATTTGGCTAGAAGGGTCAGGTGCGTAGTAAAATCCAGCACCGCTGACAGTTTGCGTTACCCAACTATTAATTACTCCTGGCTGCACGACAATGCGCTGATTATCCAAATCAACGCTGAGGATTTGCCGCATTAGTGAAGTGACAATTAAAACAGAATCTTCCGATGGTAAAGCGCCACCTGATAGACCAGTGCCAGAACCCCGTGCTATGAAAGGGACAGAGTATTGGTTGCATATCTTCACCACCGCAGCCACTTGTTCTGTAGTTCTGGGTAACACAACCAAAGCCGGACGTTGGCGATAGCTAGTTAAACCATCGCACTCATAGGTAATGAGTTCCTCGCGGCGTTGCACTACACCATTTTTACTAAGTACAGCCTCGAATGCCTTGATAATAGGTTTCCAGTTACGTTGTTTTTTATCTTCAGTAAGCATAGTTTTTATAGTTAAAGGGAGATGTTACAGGCTGGTTGGTATAGCTGTAATTACTATTGTTGCAAGAATAGCAGTTTAGGGTAAATGAGGGGCGATCGCTCCTATCTTCTGTATTCAGTTTAAGGTTTAGGAGGCGATCATTATGACTGATGTTTGTTTGTCTAGGATATGAACTGAGGCTAGGTAAGCTAAAACTTAGAAGTATCTCACCAGGTTTTACAACATCCGTCACAGACTAATAAATAAATCTTCCTGTTTTGTTGATAAGCCGTTCCTGTCCATCAATTTCGACTTTTGCTTCTCCTTTGTGAAAGGAATAAGCCATATCAAACTGGGGTCTGATTACCCAAGATCCCATCTTGTCGATATAACCCCACTTTGGGTAAGTCTTTTGTCCTCCTATGCCAAGTAGCTTATGTATGGCTACAACCGCAGCTAGTCCTTCTGAAAATGCTCTGACATTGTAAAAATTCAGCGGGATAACTAACTGCCCATTCTTGTCAATATAGCCCCACTTACCACCACTTTCACCACCAAATAAGCTCTCTCGCCCACCAATATTAACTGCTGCTAGTCCTTCGGGAAAGTCGCGAGCTACGTCAAACTGGGGTCTGATAAGCCGCTTGACAACACATTTATACTTGGGGCTGATGGGTAAATCCTGTGGGTATTCAGCCAGATAGGTTTCCCCAAACCCCCCAGATCCCAATTTATCTACAATTTTGTAACGCTGTCGCAGTATATATCCAATCATGATGCTGATGCTACAGACCACTTTCTGTAGATTTTGGCACAACCCACCCTATAGCAGTATCCTTACTGCTAAATACTTTCTTATCTTCAATCAACTAATCTAGAAATAACACTCTCAAATAGTGGATAAAGTCATGGTTGAGCAACTTTTAATCAATGATGATGATTTCTATGTGCCAGATGCCAACCTGCTTGTCACCGAAGATGATACGCCTGTGGACAATTTCGCATCTGCCAAACAACAACGCCTTTTAGTTGGTTCTCTTTACAGTTCCCTGCAAAACCAGACTTTTTTAGCCGAAGCAAATGTCGGTGTTTACTATACTGACCTTCAACCCGCCATTGTACCTGATGTTTTTCTCAGCTTAGATGTTCAACTACCTCAAAATTGGTGGGAAAAGCAAAATCGTTGTTATATGGTTTGGCGATTTGGCAAACCTCCAGAAGTTGTCGTTGAAATTGTCTCTAACAAAGAAGGTGATGAGCTAGGAAAAAAATTAAAAATTTATGAACAAATGCGGGCTAGTTACTACATCTTATATGACCCTACCCAGCAACTAGGAGAACAAGCACTACGCATTTATGAACTAAGAGGAATGCGTTACTTTGAAACTTCAGAAACTTGGTTAGAACAAGTTGGTTTAGGTGTAACTTTATGGCAAGGTGAATTTGAAGGTAGACAGGATGTTTGGTTACGCTGGTGCTACCAGGATGGAACTGTTCTCACAACTGGAGATGAACGCGCTGAACAAGAAAGACAACGTGCTGAACAAGCTGAACAACGCGCCCAATTACTAGCAGAAAGATTACGAGCATTGGGGATCGATCCCGATACTCTCAGTTAGAATTGTCGAGGAAGTTTTGTACGCGTTGCCAAACTTTCTCTAACAAATTGGGATCGTTGGCATCAAACCATTCAATTTGTGGATATGCACGAAACCAAGTGCGTTGTCGCTTGGCAAATTGTCGTGTATGTAAAACGATTAATTCTTTTGCTTCATCTAAAGAAATATCCTCAGCTAAATATTGCTTGATTTCTTGATATCCCAAAGTGTTCAATAAAGGTAAATCAACACCGTATTTTTTGCAAAGATATTCTACTTCAGCTACTAAGCCATCTGCTATCATTTGCTCAGTACGCTTGTGAATGCGTAGGCGTAGCCCGTCGGAAACATCGCCCAACTTTTCCACATCACAATCTAATCCAATTTGCAAAATCGGGTAATCCGGTGGATTCTCCCCTTGCTGTTCTGAAATAGGTTTTCCAGTAATATAAAACACCTCTAATGCTCGTAAAGTCCGCACTATATCGTTAGCATGAATCTTGTGTGCGGCAACAGGATCGACTTGTTGTAACATTGGGTAGAGTTGAATTTGACCGAGAGATTCGAGTTGCGATCGCAATTCTTGATGCGGTGCTACCCTAGGAATCTTCATCCCTTGAACAATAGAACGTATGTATAAACCAGTGCCGCCAACCATGAGGAGTGGGGGATGGGGGGATGCGGAAGATGGGGGAGAATTAATTAAAGCTTGTGCTTGCTCTTGGTAGTCTGCTACCGTCATTATGTCTGTTGGAGCGCAGATATCTATTAGATAGTGTGGAACTAATTTTTGTTCTGCCAATGTTGGTTTAGCTGTACCAATATCAAACTCACGGTAAACTTGACGAGAATCAGCACTCAGAATTACAGAACCCAGCCGCATAGCTAAATCCAAAGCCAAGCCTGACTTACCCGTCGCCGTCGCCCCACAAATCACAATCAATTTAGTCATTAGTAGAGATGCGATTAATCGCGTCTGTACAGTTGTCAGTCATTGGTTGTCAGAAAGCAGAAGGCAGGAGTAGGAAATTATCTCCCTTGTCTCCCTTGTCCACACTCCCCAGGACTACAACCCCTGTATAAACTTCTCATAAAATTGCCCTCCAATCTCCCGCAGAGCTTCTGTGTTAAAATTTTGGTGCCTTTTTTACTTTTTTTCACTATAGGCAATTTCAACATCACTTATTAGCACAACTTTTATGACAGATAGTTATACATATGAAATCTGAAATTTTGAGGCAATTATTCAAAAAACTTCAGGGAGTACATCCCCTACCCAAACTTCCCATAAAATTGCCCTACAGTCGCCATTAAGGCTTTTGTGTTATAATTTTGGTGTGTTTTAACTTTTTTGCCATTGGGCGACTTTAACCCCACGCATCAGGAGAATTTACATGACGAGCAGTTACAGTGCCGATCAGATTCAAGTTCTGGAAGGTCTGGAAGCCGTCCGCAAACGACCGGGGATGTACATCGGTACTACAGGTCCGCGAGGACTCCATCATCTAGTTTACGAGGTGGTAGATAACTCTATTGATGAAGCTTTAGCGGGTTATTGCACCCATATAGAGGTAGATATCAATGCTGATGGTTCCGTGACTGTAACAGATGATGGTCGGGGTATTCCTACCGATACCCACTCGCGCACGGGAAAATCAGCTTTAGAAACGGTGATGACGGTACTACACGCCGGAGGTAAGTTTGGCGGCGGTGGTTACAAAGTTTCAGGAGGATTGCACGGGGTTGGGATTTCTGTAGTTAACGCCCTGTCTGAGATTGTAGAAGTTACAGTTTGGCGGGATAAAAAAGTTCATACCCAGCGCTATGAACGAGGTATCCCAACGACCGATTTGCAAGTAAAGCCTTATAAAGAAGCAAGAACAGGGACTTCTGTCACCTTCAAGCCAGATACCCAAATTTTCAGTACTGGGATTGAGTTCGATTACATCACTTTATCAGGTCGTCTGCGAGAGTTGGCATATCTGAACGCAGGTGTCAAAATTACCTTTACCGACCATCGTTTAGAACTACTGAAAAGCGATACACCCAAAGTAGAAAGCTACGAATATAAAGGTGGCATCAAAGAATATATCGCTTACATGAACCGTGAGAAGCAGCCACTGCATGAAGAAATTATCTACGTGCAGGGAGAACGTAACAACGTACAAGTGGAAGTTTCTTTGCAATGGTGTACTGATGCTTACACAGACAATGTGCTGGGTTTTGCCAATAATATTCGTACAGTTGACGGTGGTACGCACTTAGAAGGTTTAAAGGCAGTTCTAACTCGGACTTTAAATGCGATCGCCCGCAAGCGCAATAAAATTAAAGAAAATGAACCCAACCTCAGTGGCGAACACGTCCGCGAAGGTTTGACAGCAGTAATTTCTGTTAAAGTCCCCGATCCAGAATTTGAAGGGCAAACCAAAACCAAACTCGGTAACACCGAAGTGCGGGGAATTGTCGATTCTCTGGTGGGAGAAGTTCTCACCGAGTACCTAGAATTTCACCCTGGTATAGCAGACTCAATCTTGGATAAAGCTATCCAAGCCTTCAAAGCCGCAGAAGCCGCCCGTCATGCGCGGGAATTAGTACGGCGTAAATCCGTACTGGAATCTTCGCCATTGCCTGGTAAATTGGCAGATTGCAGTTCTCGCGACCCCAGCGAGTCGGAAATCTACATCGTGGAAGGCGACTCAGCAGGTGGTAGTGCCAAACAAGGACGCGATCGCCGTACCCAAGCAATCCTACCCCTACGCGGTAAAATCCTTAATATCGAGAAAACTGACGACGCGAAAATCTATAAAAATAATGAAGTTCAGGCGCTAATTACAGCCCTCGGTTTAGGTGTTAAAGGCGAGGAATTCGACTCCTCCCAACTGCGCTATCATCGCATAGTCATCATGACTGATGCTGACGTAGATGGGGCACACATTCGGACACTACTGTTAACCTTCTTCTATAGATATCAGCGATCGCTCATCGAAGAAGGTTTCATATATATTGCTTGCCCGCCATTATTTAAAGTAGAACGGGGACGTAGTGAGCCAAAATATTGTTATGACGAACGCGAACTGCAACAGCACCTAGCCACATTACCCAGCAACGCCAACTACACTATCCAACGCTTCAAAGGCTTAGGTGAAATGATGCCAGCACAACTTTGGGAAACCACCATGGATCCGGCTAGGCGCACCCTTAAGCAAGTGGAAATAGAAGATGCAGCAGAAGCCGATCGCATTTTCACAATTTTAATGGGCGATCGTGTTGCACCTAGACGCGAATTCATTGAAACCTACGGTTCTAAACTCAACTTCACAGATTTAGATATCTAAATATCAAGCTCATAACAACTTAGGCTGATGTTCAATTATAGTGAAGTTGGTAATTAATTGGTAATGGGTAATTGGTAAAACTAATTACCCATTAATTTTTATATTTTCAAACTATGTCGTTAGGCTGAGGGATCGTATTTATAAATTTATTAACTATTGTCAGTAAATCTCTATTTCACTGGAATTTTACGTAAAACGTATGAAAGCGAGCAAAGGCGTAGTCAAAAAAACATTGTTCACTATTATTAGTGTAGGAAGTCTAGTTACTCTGTCTTCCTGCGCTCAGCCTGTCACGGAAACGCCAACAGCAACTGTCCCGCCCATTGCAGAAACTCCCGCTGCAACTGTCCCTCCTGTCGCGCCAACTCCGGTTACGACTAGTCCTGTCGGCACAACCGCCAACCGCAATTTAGCAGAACTAGCACAAGCAGCAGCTAGTCAGGGACAGTTTAAAACTATCACGCGAGCAGTGCAGGCGGCAGGCTTAAATGAACAGTTGACTACAGCGGGGCCCTATACAGTTTTTGCGCCTACTGATGCCGCTTTTGCTGCTTTACCGAAAGGTACTTTAGACAATCTTCTAAAGCCAGAAAACAAACAACAATTAGTGAGGCTAATTGCTTACCACGTTGTACCTGGGCAAGTTACTTCCAGCCAATTAACATCCGGCCCAGTCAAAACCCTTGAGGGTACTCCCGCCACAGTCAAGGTTGATAGTGCCAGCAAAGCGATCGCTGTCAACGGTGCTAAAGTAACTCAGGCAGACATCCCAGCCAGCAACGGCATTGTTCACATAGTTGATAAGGTAATTTTGCCACCAAATTTTCCAGCCAGTTTCAACACAAAATCAACACCAACATTAAGTCCAACATCAACACCAACACCACAGTAAATTTGTAAATCAGTAAATAAAAAAGTTTTCGGTATTAAGTAATACCGAAAACTTTTCTTTGGTCATTTATAAGCAATGTAAATTGTTTGATAGAATACATAAATTACAAATTATCGAAATTATTAATTTTCTATTATGTGTTAGTTCATAAAAAGTATTTTTTGTCAAGTAACTCTTAAGAATGATTGAGTGTTGTTTAGATGTGCCAACTTAAGCTGCACTACAATCACATACAAAATTTCCACTTAGTAAATTCTGGATTCACTTTTCCCATAATCTCGAAGAGCCTTTGTTATGCTTGAAGAGCAAAGCTCAGTCTTCTGTGGCGAGCAGAATGCGCCAAATGTCTTTAAAATTGAATATTACAAGATTGCGTATTAAATTTAACAATTTATTTACGGAAAGCCTCTTTTTAAATAAGTTCTAACTTCTCGCTGCTAGCAGCAAACAACAGCTTGCGACTAACTTGCTAATACCTTCACAGTATTGCTGTGGGACAACTATTGTTTGCCTGTATCTGATAAATTTTTGCTTTAAGTAGGCAAATATCTATAATCTCAACTGTTAAATCCTGTCTAGATTGATTAAAATATCGTTGTATACAATAAGAACAGCTTGTCAAGTTTCATAGGGTTGAAATCTCAGCAGTGCGCTAATGTGTGAATAAGACCGAATTAGTTATCTCTCAATTGCTTGCGATCTCCTTGATTGGGCCACAACCTCAGCTCCTTAGTTAAGGTAGTTGGCATACATCAAGTTACAGATATTAAGATAAGCATCACCACCCTTGCTGTATCTATCCTGCGGCAATACCCGCTCAACTATTCGGAATCAGTCATTTTATGAAGGAAATGTAAAAATGGGTGTATTAATGCTTCTCGGCTAAGTTAATATAAAATACACACTTTCTAAGTATTAAAGTTATGAATAATACTAAAAATTGTGTAAAAACGTGTGTATTTCCCTTTCAATTTAGTGTAAGAGTGCATGTATTTTCCTTCCAATGTAAAGATAATGCCACTGCAATTTCAAAAAGTTTTAGGCAAAATTTAAGGGTATGACTACCAATTTCAATATCTTTTTGATAATAGTGGCTTTACCTTAATGAATGACTTGATGATTACACACAAAAAGAGTGCAATTTCTGTGAAACAGGCTACAATCGGAACAGTCTTTATAGGAAAATATGCCAACAGTCATATTTTGTATCGAAGTGGTAAATTTTTTTATCAAGACGAGTCTTTTATTAGACAAACCGATTAAAAGTAGTGTGCGACAGCAACACATATAACTTTTGCTAAGGTGATTAAGTCAGCATTAACTGTGACTTTCCACTTTCAGTAAAAAATTCCTCTACAAAGAGGAGTAAAAATTCCGAAAACATCTTAGGGAAATCAGTCCAAAACCCTATTTTCGGTTGTTAATTAGCTCTCTTAAAAAGAGCAGTAAACACATCTTGAGTAATTGATTCTGCAAGGAGCATGAGGAACGCGGCATGAACCAGGCTAACAACGTACTCGAAAGCATATATCAGCCTGATCTAGAAATGATAAATCAGCCTGAACTCGAGTTAGAAGAACTCTTAATTGATGAAGAAGAGGACTTGCTGATCGCAGATGATGGCGAAATTGATGAGTTTTTAGAGCCTCAGTCTGATGAGGACGACGCAAAGTCTGGAAAAGCCGCTAAGTCGCGTCGTCGGACACAAAGCAAGAAAAAGCATTACACCGAAGATTCGATTCGCCTTTACTTGCAAGAAATTGGTCGAATTCGTCTGTTGCGGGCAGACGAAGAAATTGAATTGGCGCGGAAAATAGCCGATTTACTGGAATTAGAGAGGGTGCGGGAAAGACTTTGCGAACAGTTGGAACGCGATCCTCGGGATATTGAATGGGCAGAAGCAGTGCAACTGCCATTGCCAGCATTTCGCTACCGACTGCATATTGGTCGCAGGGCAAAGGATAAGATGGTGCAATCGAACTTGCGCCTTGTGGTTTCAATTGCCAAGAAGTACATGAATCGTGGATTGTCCTTCCAAGACTTGATTCAAGAAGGTAGTCTCGGTTTGATTCGCGCGGCTGAGAAGTTCGACCACGAAAAAGGTTACAAGTTTTCTACATACGCTACATGGTGGATTCGTCAAGCAATCACTAGAGCGATCGCCGACCAATCTCGTACTATTCGGCTTCCAGTCCATCTCTACGAAACCATCTCGCGGATCAAGAAAACTACCAAGCTGCTTTCTCAAGAAATGGGTCGCAAACCCACAGAAGAAGAAATTGCTACTCGCATGGAAATGACCATCGAGAAGTTACGATTTATTGCTAAATCCGCGCAATTGCCCATTTCACTAGAAACGCCCATCGGTAAAGAAGAAGATTCTCGATTGGGCGATTTTATTGAGTCTGATGGTGAGACTCCAGAAGACCAAGTTTCCAAAAATCTTTTACGTGAAGATTTGGAAAAAGTCCTCGATAGCCTCAGTCCTCGCGAACGTGATGTTCTCCGACTCCGCTACGGCTTGGATGATGGTCGCATGAAGACTCTTGAGGAAATCGGACAGATTTTCAATGTCACCCGCGAACGGATTCGTCAAATTGAAGCAAAAGCACTGCGTAAGTTACGCCACCCAAATCGTAACAGCGTTCTCAAGGAATATATTCGGTAGTCAGTAGCAAGTGACAACTAACAACTGACGACTAGCAAAATCCAAACAATGAAAAACCTGGGAGTACTGCACTTCCAGGTTTTTTGTTTTATCAGTCATCTTGTATTTTTAAACTCACAGAATGCCCCAGAAGTGTAAAAAGCCTTGACCAGAAAAAAGCTCAATCAGTACGGCAGCTAAAAAGCCAATCATCGCCAAGCGACCGTTCCAAATTTCTGCTTGGGGGGTAAAGCCCCAACGCCAAGCGTTGCGATCTTCAATAACTGGGGCAGTAATTTTGGTTGTAGTTGCGTTTGTCATCGTTGGCACTCCAAACTGGATTTACAAAGGATTATTGCGTTACGTAAACTAATATAACAATATTTTTCATAATTGCAACATATACTTATATTTTTATGGCTATAGCTTGACATCAATAGTGGTAATTATGAACACAGCTAGCTCAAACATCTATCTCCAGATACAACTACTAGAAATTAAAAGATATGACAAAATCAATTTTTCTCAGAGAATATTTAAATTATTGCCAGTAATTAGCAATTATTTTAACACTTGAGTAGCTATTTTTAGCTTATAGCGCCTGGATAACAAGAATTTTAATTATAGATAAATCTGTATTAGTTATCTTTAGTATTAGTAATTTTTAGCATTTATTGTAGACATCTCAAGTACAAAACACTAAAACAACGTGAGTTCGACGGATAGGAAAGCGCAAAAAGCTTGCTATGTATGAATTTGCTTAACTGGGCATACAAAAAGGCGATCGCTACAATATCGACTCAGCTCAGTACCAAACAATTTTCATTTATTTTGTAGTTGAAATAAAATCAAGCTTTTTGTAGAGATGTTTACCATCTTTGGTAGTGTGGAGCCAGATGCATTTTGCCTCGGTCTCTTTGACAAAGCTAATAATTTTCCTTAAAAGTGCTGTCGCAATTCCCTGGTCTCGTCATGCTGAAATTGCTGCTGCGATCGCTGCGGTGTCGCTATCATCTCTAATATCCCCAACCTCAAGCAGGAATTCAAGGCGCAGTAGAACTAGCGCCTCTAAATCTGCTAAGTTAGCTTGCCGCAGGTTTAACATCGTCTTCACTATGAGCGTACTTCGGCAACCGTGATAATTTTTTCATCACGGTTGAGTTGGAGGATACTTTCACCTCTAACTTCTCTGCCTAAGATCGGTACTGTTTCCACAGGTACCCGCACTACCCGCTCTTTGTTAGTCACCAGGGCCACCTCAGCAGAAGCGATCGCCATGACCATACCGGCTAAATTGTCAGTTTTGCTAGCAAATTTCAGCGCTTGCGTGCCTAAATCGCCACGATTCGCTGCTCTTAACTGACTCGCCACCATCCGCTTGGCATATCCTTCTTGAGTAACTAACAATAGTTGGTCATCTTTACCTACAGTGACACAGCCGACCATTTGCTGATTTCTCAATAGCCGGAATGCTTGTAAACCCATTGCTGTGCGACCCATAACTGGTAGTTGCTCATCATTTACGGCAAACCGCAACAGTCGCCCTCCGGAACTAGCTAAAATCAAATGTTTACCTGTATTGGTGAAATGAGTAAATGACAATTCATCATCGTCTTTCAGCTTCAGAATTGTAATACCGCGACGTGTGATATTAGAAAATTCCTCAAGAGACAGGCGCTTAATTCGTCCCTGCTTCGTTAGGAGTATCATCTGCGTAGTGTCTAAATTTTCCGGCAGTAAAAAGCGGCTGACAACAGCTTCTTGAGCGCCTTGAGCAGTGCTGGTGAGTGTGGTGATTAATGGTGTTCCCCGTGGAGAACGTCCAGTAGTAGCTGGGATATCTCCCACCCTCACAGGGTAGACTTTACCTCCACTAGTTAATACCAACAACTCTTTGTCTGTATCGGTTAACTCGGTTTGGATAATGAAGTCATGATCGTGCAGACCGTTTTCGATTTTGGGCTTTTTCCCCGATGTCTGAACACGACGTACATACCCCCGTTGAGTAAACTCTAAAACCACTTCTTCTGCTGGGTCAGAAGATTGATGATTTTCTTCCTCCTCTGCCCTTCTGCTCCTCTGCCCTTCTGCCCCTCTGCCCCTCTGCTCCTCCTTCTGCTCCTCTACAATTTTCGTGCGTCGGGGATCGCTGTACTTGCGCTTGAGCGATCGCAAGTCTTTTTTCAGTGCCTTGAGTAATTCTCGGCGATCGCTTAGTAACCTTTGCAATAAGGTAATTTGCTGACTGAGTTCCTCAAATTCTCTTTGCAAGTTTTGCTGTTCTAAACTGGTGAGGCGACGCAATGGCATAGCCAAAATCGCATCTGCTTGTACCTCAGTCAATTCCAATCGGCTACAAAGGGTCATTTTTGCAGTGCTACCATCAGCAGCTCCTCGCAAAATTTCTATAACCTCATCTAAGTTAGATAACGCTTTGAGTAAACCTTCTACCACATACAGCCGATTTTCCGCTTTACCAAACTCGTAACTGTAGCGACGGTTGAGCGTTTCTTCCCGGAAGTTTAAAAACTCCTGTAACAGTTGCCGCAAGCTTAACTGACGGGGTTGTCCATCAGCTATTGCTAAAAGAATTGCCCCAAAGTTACTTTGCAAAGCGGTTTGGTGATACAAATGCTGGAGAATTTCTTGGGGATTCGTATCGCGTTTGAGTTCGATTACGACTCGCATACCTTCGCGATCGCTTTCGTCACGAATGTCAGAAATTCCTTGCAGACGGGCTTGATTCACCAAATCCGCTACTTTTTCAATCCAGCCCGCCTTATTCACTTGATAAGGCAATTCTGTAATCACAATTGCTGTCCGCCGCTTGCTTCCCCTGGTAGGTGGAATCTCTTCTAGATTGGCAACTCCCCGCAGCACAATCCCACCTTTTCCAGTGGTGTATGCTTCTCGAATTCCGGAATCACCAACTATTTCCCCACCAGTGGGAAAGTCTGGCCCCGGAATTAACTCAAATAATTTTTCATCTGACAAATCAGGTTGGTCGATTAAAGCAATCAAGCCATCGACTATTTCCCCTAAATTGTGTGGAGGAATATTCGTCGCCATACCCACCGCAATGCCAGTACAACCATTGAGCAACAAAAATGGCAACTGAGCAGGCAATACAGTAGGTTCCTGTTGGGAATTATCGAAGTTACCGACAAATTCCACAGTTTCTTCGCCAATTTCCGTCAACATACCCTCATGACTGATGGGTGCGAGACGCGTTTCTGTGTATCGCATCGCCGCTGGTGGGTCATTATCGACGCTGCCAAAATTACCATGTCCTGCCAGTAAGGGATAGCGGCTGGAAAATTCCTGCACCAGCCTGACTAGCGCATCGTAAACCGCTTGGTCGCCGTGGGGATGATATTTACCTAGAACGTCTCCCACTACACGAGCGCATTTTCGATAAGGTCTATCTGGTGTCAAGCCAAGCTCGTGCATGGCATATAAAATCCGCCGATGCACTGGTTTTAAGCCATCACGCACGTCTGGTAACGCTCGCCCAACAATCACACTCATGGCATATTCTAAGTAAGACCGTTGCATCTCGGTGTGCAGGGCTGTTGTGATGACCTGTCCCGTTGAGAGAAGGTTTAACTGTTTTGCCATGAGTTTTTCCCTGAATTTTAACTACACAAAAGTCGATGGAATTGAATAATGCAGCAAACACAGCATAACGGATGAAATGCGATTACTAACACAATCTTGATAGTCAAAGGATAAAAAGCAGTAGTATTATCCTTGATGACGGGGATGCACTTTGATTACTAAAAACGAGCTAGACAATTGTTTTGCTCAAGTTGTAATCTCCCTCACCTCTATAAATAAAATTCTCATGAAAACCGTTTTAATTGTTGAAGACGATCTAATTAATGCTCGCGTTTTTTCCAAAATTTTGACCAAGCGAGGTGGCTTGGATGTAAAACACACTGAAAATGTAGAAGAAGTTATAAAAATCGCCCAATCAGGAGAAGCAGACCTGATTTTGATGGATGTTTCTCTGTCAAGAAGCGTGTATCAAGGTAAGTCTGTTGATGGCATCAAGATTACACAAATGTTAAAATCTGACCCTCAAACAGCAAATTTACCTGTTATTCTGGTGACGGCACACGCCATGGAAGGCGATCGCGAGAACTTTCTCAAGCAAAGCGGTGCTGATGGCTACATTTCTAAACCTGTTGTAGACCATCAACAATTTGTTGACCAAATCATGGCACTCCTCCCCTAAAATAACCACTAAGAACCGACGACCTCTTTCACGAAATCTTTGCCCACTCATGTTTTGGGCGAATTCTGGTCGCAATAGTATATATGTACTATGAAATGGTCGCGTTCAGCAAGTGGTAAGCAATAAAGTTAAGAGTTAAGTATTTCAAGACTCAGCACTCCTCACTTTTGTAAAGACGCGTAGACGCTCGTAAGAGTATAATCGCGTCTTTACTGAATACTCCTATTGGCTAGGCTGTTGTTCCAAAGCAGCTTGGATACTGGGCAACTCCAGGAATTTTTTCGTATCAGAGAGTAAGCGTTGACCCCAGAGATTTTGCTTAAGGAAATCCAAATCGCCATAGCGCCCATCAATGCGGAGTGCGGTTTCTCCCATTTTTAGCCCTTGTTGGCGATCGCCTTTAGTATAAAGTGCCACTGCTAATGCCAATAAAGGTTCGGCAGCTTGTTTATCAAGCGTCACAGCACTTTGCCATTGCTTAATCGCTCCCTCACTGTCACCCTGCTCATATTTGATTAAGCCAATGTTATTAATCGCCGGCCAAAATTTCTTATTTTGAGAAACGGCTTTATTATACTGAGCGATCGCATCTGGCAATCGACCCAACATATAGTAAGTATTGCCCAAATCAAATAAACCATCTGGGTCATTGGGTTTTAACTGCAAACCCGTTTGGTAATTGCCAAGTGCTGCTTGATATTTTTGTTGTTGAAAATTAGCCGAACCCAAAGCAAATAGAACGTCGGCGTTTTTAGGATTGAGAGATTGCGCTTTTTGCAATGCAGCGATCGCCGCATCATAATCCTTGGCTTGCAACTGCAAACCACCTAACAGAAACCATACTTTATCATTTTTAGGAGCTAGTTGGCTGGCCAATTTAGCGCGTGGCAAAGCCAACTCAAACTGTTGGAATTGTCCTAGTTGAGCTGCCTCTTGTGCTAAACTCAACCCCTGTTTTTCCAACTTTGCTGCATCTAGTTGCAGTGTATAAGGTGCTAGCGCCTGTGCGTGAGCAGCTCTTGGCACACTCCACAAACTACAGACAACCAGAAAAGAAATTAAACTAACGTTTTTTGGCACACTACCGCCTCTTAGCCAAATCAAATAATCTTTCAGCTAGCTTAAACGATCTCCCCTCTGGACGAAAAGCCAAGTTGATAGTCGTTAGCACTGGCTGCATCAATCACCTTAACCTAATTCAACAAAAAGTGCTGAGTTAGTTGTTAGGAGGCAGAAGGTGAGCCACTGCGGTGAAGCAGCCCCCGTCTTGGTGAGTCACTTGCCGTCTTGGATGCCACTTCCTCTACTTGGGGTTTCCCCAAGTGGCGTGAGACGCTAAAAGCGATAGCGCAGCGAAGCGCGAGTCTTCCCCCAAGGGGAGCCACTGCGGTCTTGGGGTTTCCCCAAGTTAAGCAAGTGGCGTGAGACGCTGACCGAGCGTCACGAGCACCTGGAGGACTGCTGAACCCGAAGGGCAGAATTATAGATTCTTCATTTTGAATTTTGAATGAGCGAATTTTGAATTGATTTGTCTCCCCCTGCTTCCCTACTCCCCTTACCTCCCCTGCTTTCTTCTCCCAAATCCCTTGTTGACATCACCATTGACAAGGAATAAATTAGTAAGTGTGAAATTACTTATTTATGGCTCGTAAACCTAAAATTACTAATCAGCAAATCTTAGATGCTGCCCGCGAAGTCTTTTTACAAAAAGGCTTTGGTGGCTCCACCTTAGAAATTGCTCAGCGAGCTGATATTTCTGAAGCTTCGATTTTCAAACGCTTCTCAACGAAGGAAGAATTATTCTTAGCTGCTATGGGAATTCCAGAAAAACCCCTCTGGATTAAAGAGATGGAAACTCTTTCTGGTACGGGCAATCTTAAAGAGAACCTGACTAAAGTATGCCACCAGATTTTGGAATTCTATAGCGAGGTAATGCCTCGAATAATGATGCTGCGTTCCCGAGGTAATGCTCTCCCAGAGACAGAATTTGGAGGACAAGAGCCTAGGCCCATCCGAGATGTCAAGATAATGTCAGCTTTTCTAGAACGTGAGATACAGCAAGGTCGGCTTCGCCTTTGCGACCCGCTAACAGTAGCTCATATCTTACTCGGATCTCTAATGAACTACGTTTTGTTAAAGCAAATGTCGTCCCATATACATTGGGCGACAGATGAGACAGTAACTGAGACTTTCCAGCCCAGCCACTATGTTGCCACAGAGAAGTTACAAGGTGGAGCTAGCACTACAATGAGGCAATCTGGTGATTCCAGTATGGGAGAATTTCCCAACCCAGATGACTCGCGATCGCCCTTGGCATTCCCGAAGGGTAGCGTATCCGTTCCGATAGGAGAAGGATTCACCCGTAAGGAACTTGGGGATTTTCCCCTACAGGAACAGCCGAAAGGCTCTCCCAACCCAGGCAAGAGGCATCAGTTTTCCTCAGGACATTCGGGGATTTTCCCAGTTGCAGTCAGTGGTACAAAAGACCAGCCAACGCCAAAATCTTTGTTTGTTCGAGGTCTTGTAGATATTCTCTGGCAAGGAATTGCACCTAACCAAGATTGACTTATTTAATCAAGTCAAATATTTTTTTCTATATTAATAAGTTAGTACTTACATTTTTTTGAATTCTGATTCCTGAATCCTGCTATAAATAGCTCTACTCGATAATTGTTTGCAGTCAAAAGTTAAAGATTACGATTGAGTATTTTTGATTTGCAAGTCCCTTATGTTATTGCTTCGTACTGCTTTGTTAGCAATTATCTTTAAGTATTAACGTTGCTTTAGCCACTCGAAATCCTCAGTCTCGTTTAAATTGGTGACTTTGGTCATACATCATTTAGGAACTACTAGTGACTTTGGTCATGCATTAATTAGGGGCTTTTTGGACGATAATTACTTGCATGAATTTATACGAGGAGGTAATCAAATATTAACAGATTACCAGAGCAACAGCAGAAAATGCCATCAGATATTCAAAGATTCTGATGCCAAAACAAAAGCAACAAATACGTCAATATTAGTTCTTGCCTAAAGTTACTTAACTGGAACTTAAACAGAATCAGACTTCAACACAAATAAAGGAGTCAATACTATGTGGAATCAAAACCGCGTCTCTATTCTCTTAGCGGCTGCCCTAATAATTGTTCCAACTTTATTGAGTGCGCCTGCAAATGCCCAGACAAAAGTCCACGTTGTCGGTGAACGCGATCGCGATTGGAATCGCGACAGCAGACGCAACTACAGAGAAGATAGAAGAGAACAAAGAACTCGTATAGACAGACGTGATTGGAACCGCGATAACGAAGCCAATATTAGAGTAGTTAGACTTCGTAATGGTGATGTCAGATATCCCAATGGGGAAATTATTGCTGCTAGAAGGTTGGTGAGACTACGTAATCAAGATTACTGGAGACTTCCCAATGGGGATATTCTTCTTCCCAGTCAGGAAATTGTTCCTGCTAGGAGATTAGTTAGGCTTCAAAACGGCGACTTTAGGCTGCCCAATGGAGTGATAGTACAAATAAACCTCTAAAACACTAAAAACTGAATTGTAAGTATAGGGCTACCAGGCTATGGTTCCAGCCGTGAAAAACTAGCCCGGTAGCTGTTTTTTTATACATTAGAAATTATCATGACAATTAATACATCACAAACTGTAGATTCATCAGCTTTGGTTCCAGAAATCAAAAAAAAAGGCAAGAATCGTTGGCTATCTTGGTTGGTCGCTCTTTGCCTATTGGGCGGAATTGGCTACGCAGTTTATTACCAAGTGGCTGTCCTTCCCGGTCAACAAGCAAGACGGCGGATTTTAACCCAGCCTGTAGAAAGGCAAAACTTAGCGATCGCGATTTCGGCTAATGGTACCGTCAAGCCGGAACGGTCAATCAACCTCAGCCCTAAAAATTCAGGGGTGCTGAAAACACTGCTAGCAAAAGAAGGAGACCTCGTCAAACAAGGACAGATTTTAGCTTACATGGATGATTCCAATCTGCGAGGGCAACTCACTTCTGCTAAAGGACAATTAGCACAAGCCGAAGCAAATTTACAAAAGGCGCAAGCAGGTAATCGCCCTCAAGACATTGCCCAATCACAAGCACAACTTGAGGAAGCCGAGGCAAATTTGCAAAAGGCGCAAGCAGGTAATCGCCCTCAAGATATTGCCCAAGCGCAGGCACGTTTACAAAGCGCTCAAGCTACCTTAAGTAAGGCAGAAGATGATTTCCGTCGCAATCAGCAACTTTACACAGCTGGAGGTATTTCCCTTCAGACTCTCAACCAAACCCGTGCAGATCGTGATAGTGCCCAAGCACAGGTAAATGAAGCACAACAAGCACTGGCGTTACAAAAAGCTGGGTCACGCCCAGAAGATATCGAGCAAGCAAGAGCTGTAGTCAAGCAAAGACAGCAAGCTTTAGCACTCCTAAAAGCCGGGTCGCGCCAAGAAGATATTGACGCTGCAAACGCTCAGGTGATTTCTGCTCGCGGTTCACTACAAAATGTTCAATCTGATATTAATGACACGATTATTCGAGCTCCTTTTGATGGTGTTGTAACGAAGAAGTACGCCGATCCGGGAGCTTTCGTGACACCAACGACTGCCAGTAGTGAAGTATCTTCGGCTACTTCTTCTTCAATCTTGGCTCTGGCTTCTACAAATGAAGTTGTAGCCAATTTGGCCGAAACAAATATTTCTAAAATCAAGCTTGGTCAAGAAGTCAAGATTACAGCAGATGCCTACCCAGGAAAAACCTTTGAAGGCAAAGTCAGTCAAATTGCTGCCCAGGCTACGGTTACGCAAAACGTCACCAGTTTTGAAGTGAAAGTATCCCTAACAGACCCTGAAAGGCTCTTACGGTCTGGGATGAATGTGGCAGCAGATTTTCAAGTTGGTAAATTAGAGAATGCCCTAGTAGTGCCAACAGCAGCCGTTGTGCGCCGAGAAAATGCTACAGGCGTGTACGTGGCAGGAGAGAATAACAGACCTGTGTTTACTCGCATTGAGACTGGCGTAACCGTGAATAACTTTACTGAAGTTAAGTCTGGATTGCGAGGAAACGAGAGGGTATTACTCAGCTTCCCACCAGGATCGCGGCCGCAATCAACGCCACGAGGAGGAGTTTTCCCAGGGTTAGGAGGTGGTGGTGGTCGTTCTCCAGGCGGTGGTTCCCGAGGTGGTAATTCTCCAGGCAACGCTGCTCCTTAAAAAAAAGCAGGGGAGGCAGTGCGGTCTTGGGGTTTCCCGCCACTCCCCTCAAGTCGGGAGACCCGCCTACGGGGGTGGCTCCCCAAGTGGAGCAACTGCCGTGGAGCAGAGGACGCGGGGACGCGGAGAATAACTACTGATTATTGCCTCTATTGCCTTCTGATAACTGACCCTTACGGGTGACGCTCCTGCGTCGCTAACGCTGCGCTAACGGCAGTTGCTACCCTGCGGGAAGCCGCGCAGAGCGCGTCTACAAGTCGGGGAACCCGCCCAACACACTGCCTCACAACTGACAACCAACTCAGTACTCGGCTTTTAGTTACAAATATAACAATATGTTTACGATATTTAAGGGTTTTTACAAGGGTAAGAGTACTAGCACTGTCCCGCTGTTAGAGATATTGTCAATGGCAGCTGAGACACTGTGGAGTAATAAATTACGCACAGGATTAACTATGCTGGGGGTGATTATTGGAATTTCCTCAGTCATTGCCATTACCTCTGTGGGTCAGGGAGTACAAAAGGGGGTTGAGCAACAGATACAAGCCTTGGGTACGGATGTAATCCAAATTTTGGCGGGTGCGGCAAGAAGCGGGAATATCCGTCAAGGAATAGGTTCTAGCAGCACCTTGACTTGGGAAGATGCCAAAGCGATCGCTACACAAGCGCCATCGGCTGAAATTGTTTCCGCCTACCTCCAACGCACTGCCCAAGTGGTTTATGGCGGACAGAACACATCCACAACAATTTATGGCACAGATTTAAACTATCCAGAAGCCAGAAATACTCACCCCCAGCAGGGAAGATATTTTACTCAAGAAGAACTAAATAATGCCACACAGGTTGCTGTTCTAGGGCCAACAGTCCAAAACACACTCTTTGGTCAAGGTGTAAATCCCATCGGCGAGAAAATTCGGATTCAAGGAGAGGCTTATGAAGTGATTGGGGTGATGGAGGCTAAAGGTTCTCAGGGACCGATGGATCGAGATGACCAAATTTTTATTCCTCTAACTAGTATGTCGGGCAGATTAGTTGGTAACAATGCCCTAGCAGGTATTTCTGTAAATGGGATTTTAGTTAAATCCAGCAATCAAGAGCAACTAGAGGCGGCGCAGTTTCAAGCCACTAATCTTCTCCGCTTGCGCCACAACATCTATCCCCCGCAAGCCGATGATTTTCGGCTGACCAACCAAGCCGATATTGTCAGCACCTTTACGAATGTGGTGGGTTTATTTACAGTCATGGTAGTGGCGATCGCTGGAATTTCGTTAGTTGTGGGCGGCATTGGTATTGCCAACATCATGCTAGTTTCCGTGGTTGAACGAACGCGGGAAATCGGGATTCGCAAAGCCGTAGGAGCCACCAATTCCGCAATCCTCAATCAATTTTTAGCAGAAGCGATCGTAATTTCGATCGTTGGCGGCTGCATTGGTATGGGAAGCGGCATTTTGATAGCCTTTAGTGCTGCAAATATTTTCAAATTTCCCTTTGTTGTTTCTTTAGTCTCAATCATCGTTGGCTTTGGACTCTCATTGAGCGTTGGCTTAGTTGCTGGAGTAATTCCAGCGCGAAATGCCGCCAAATTAGATCCTATTGCTGCTTTACGTAGTGACTAAGTAATGAAAAGCAAGGGGACAAGGGAGAGATAATTCTTGTACAGACGCGATTAATGAGCCAGCGCGTTGCGGGGGTTTCCCCCGTTGTAGCGACTGGCGTCGCGTCTCTAATCAGCACTCTAAAACATATGCCAACAATGATTTGGATGGATTCCATCACTAAAACTTACCAATTAGGAGAAATTAATGTTCCCATACTCAAGGGAATTCAACTTTCTATTGAGGAAGGGGAATATGTCGCTATTATGGGTGCGTCCGGTTCGGGGAAATCGACGCTAATGAATATTGTCGGATGTCTCGATCGTCCTACAACTGGACGCTATATTTTTGAAGGCAGAAATCTGACGACTTTTGATGATGACGAATTAGCGTATATTCGCAACCAAAGGATAGGTTTTGTTTTTCAGCAATTTAATCTACTTGCACGAGCAACAGCCTTGGAAAACGTTATGCTACCAATGGTTTATGCTAACTTACCGAAGCGAAAACGTCGTCAAAGGGCATTGGCAGCCCTGGAAAGGGTAGGACTAGGAGAGCGTATTTTTAACCGTCCTAGTCAACTCTCTGGGGGACAACAACAACGGGTAGCTATTGCTCGCGCTTTGGTTAACCGGCCTGCTTTGGTTTTAGCAGACGAGCCAACGGGAGCTTTAGACACTGAGACTTCCCATGATGTTATGAATTTAATGACAGAACTTAATCAGCAAGGAATTACGATTGTGATTGTTACACACGAACCAGATATTGCTGCCCAAACCAAAAGGATTATCCGAGTTCAGGATGGTTTGATTTTAGGCTGACTCTCTGAGAGAACAGGCGAGGCAGGGTAAGTAGGGGGGAGATGAGGGAGAATGTTAATTCATGACAACAGTCATCAGTTATTAATCATCAGTGAACAGTTTTAACTTAATTACCACATTAAATATGAACTTGAGCTTATTTCTTGTGTATTCTACCTGGGTGGCAGTGGCGATCGCTATCATCCCAAATTTAGCAGGGAGCGCAGGTGCAACAACTCCCCCACAACCTCAGCGGTCCCCCAGCGTTACGGGTGCTAATTCTATGCCTATTCCCAATTACCTCATCCCTAATCCCAATCCTCTCCAGTTTCCCACTAAGCCAGAAGAAGTTAGGATTCAAGGAATTGTACCTATCAGTTTGGCACAGGCTTTAGAACTAGCAAAACGCAACAATCGAGACTTACAGGTGGCTCTATTAGAGCTAGAACGCAGTCAGTCCGCGCTACGGGAGTCTCAAGCTGTCTTATTACCGACTTTTGGTATTAACGGTAGTTTAACTAACAGTGGTGATGGTGTGCTGGAAAGAAATTCTGATAACCAATCATCTACTACTTCTTTTAGCGGTCAAGCCCAACTGAATTATGACATCTACACCTCTGGCAGACGGCAAGCCAGCATCCGAGCTGCTGAAGAACAAGTACGTGTGGATGAATTTGATGTTGAAACTAGGTCTTTAGAAATTACTTTAAATGTAGCTACCCAATACTACAATTTGCAACAAGCAGATGAACTAGTCAGAATTAATCGGTCAGCTGTAGAAAATTCTCGAGCTAGTTTGCGTGATGCTCAAGCACGAGAACAAGCTGGAGTGGGAACGCGTTTCGATGTGCTGCAATCTCAGGTGGATTTAGCCAATGCCCAACAAGACCTGACTAATGCCGTCTCACAGCAGCAAATTGCCCGTCGCCAGTTAGCAACGCTGTTAAGTTTGCCACAGTCAGTTGATGTCAGTGCAGCAGATCCCGTGCAATTGGCAGGTCTTTGGCAGCCAACGCTAGAGCAAACTATTGTGCAAGCTTTTCAAAATCGTCCGGAACTACAACAGTTTCTAGCACAACGCAACATCAGCGAACAACAACGACGGCAGGCGCTTTCGCAGCTAGGGCCACAAATTAGTTTGGCTAGTAGCTACAACTTGCAAGACCAATATAATGATGGTCTTAGCGTTGCTGATGGTTATTCAGTGGGAGTACAAGCAAATTTAACTTTGTTTGATGGGGGAGCAGCAAAAGCGAGTGCAGATCAGTCGAAAGCTAATATTGCGATCGCAGAAACTCAATTTGCCAGCCAGCGCGATCAAATTCGCTTTGATGTAGAACAGTACTATTCTCAGTTGCAATCCAACCTAGAAAATGTGCAAACTTCTTCTGTAGCTTTAAATCAAGCTAGGGAAGCTCTGACTTTAGCTAGGCTGAGGTTCCAAGCTGGTGTTGGCACTCAAACAGATGTGATTGCTGCTCAAAACGACCTGACAAGAGCTGAAGGTAATCGAGTCACAGCTATTTTGGATTACAACCGCGCTCTCGCTAATTTACAACGCTCTGTTACTTCTAGAACGGCGAACAGGTGATACTAATTCGTAATTCGTGAGGCAGTACGGTGAGTCCAGCACTGCGGGAGGGTTCCACTTCTGTGCAGGGGTTCCCCCCGTTGTAGCAGGGCTGCTTCACCAAGGATTACCAATCATCGTGAAGGCAGACCAAAAATAGGGATGCTTCAAGTCTGTGTCGCCAAGTTCGACAAGGGCTGGCGGTAAAGGTACGTTGAGACTAGAAGTTTTGAGTTTACCGCCTTCTAAGCGCACCTGCCCTTTCAGCATTCCAATTTGTGTTTGGCGGAGTGCTTCAGCCTTGATCGGGGCTTTTTTTAATTCTTCGTAGAATTGGCTAATCAATCCTAATGTGCCTTCATCTGAAACGTACCATAAACTCGCTAGTGCTGACTTGGCACCGGCTTGCACTGCAAAGCCAGCAAAACCCAATTCTGCTTCTCTATCACCGATGGCGGTACGACAGGCACTTAGCACTACTAGCTGTACTGGAGGGTTATTCCAACCCAGTTTCCGCAACTCATTCATTTTTAACTGGCCATTCCAAAGTTGAATGTAGGAGTTATTAGGTACACCAGGTCTAAATTGACCGTGGGTAGCTAAGTGGATAATGCCGTAGGGTGTTTGCTGACGTTGGGCTTGGAGATTTTCTAGGGTAAAGGTTTCGTTTAAGAAAGATTTGCCTAGCCATAAACGTGGAGTAATCGTAGACAATTCTACAGGGACGGCAGGTAAAGGTTGTTGCTCAGTGTTAATGAATTGAGATGCACCCATACCCAAAACTTCAGCTTTTCTAATATCTACATATTTGGTATCGGTAAGGCTTAAACTGGGCATTAAGCCGATGCTATAGCGTTCTACCAAATACTGTTTGCCATCGTAGAGGGCAGCTACAGGTAACGATCGCAATCCCTCATCCATAATAAAGACTAAATTGTTAATTTGTCGGTTTTTGAGGTCGATGTCAATGGGTGCAATTAGCCATTTGTAAAGCTGTTGGGCAGAGTCCTTGTAGTTTTCAGATAATGTTCGACTTGTAACTTCACTTTTAAAAGTTTTGGCAACTTCCATAAATTGCGATCGCGTTACTTTTAATACTTGGCGAATTGGCTGACCCTTAGCGGTGACAATTATAACTTCTACGCGATCGCTTAGTGATGCGACATTTAATATTCTGTTAGGGTCTGGTGTATCAGAAGTTGAAATGGTTGCTGGTACAAAGCTGACATAAATTAGTGCAGGTTTAACGCCCGTTGCTTTTTCAACATCTTGCAGGATACTTTGGGTTTCGCTGACGTTTCTAATCTCAGGTTGAGTTGTACTTCCTAAGTATTGCCGAAATTCGTTCGTAAACTTTTCGTCAATTTTAAATACAGTATTGTTCAGTTCAATTGTTGGGGAAGAGTTGCTGACTACAAGTGGTTGTTGAGTAGCGGGGGTTTTTTGCAACTCCTCTGGGTTGGGAGCGTTGTCTGGAATTGTCGGTGTCGGCGTTGGCGTTGGTGTCGGGGTTGGTGTCGGCGTTGGTGTTGGCGTTGGTGTTGGCGTTGGTGTGATACTTATGTTTATTGATTGCGGGGATGAAGAAGAAACGCGATCGCTTGCCTTAATGGTAAAAGCTAGAATGTTACCGCTGGTATTTGCTGGCGGTGTGTACGTTAAAACTGTATCGGCAGAAAGAATCGTTCCTTGTGTAACAGGAGTGCCATTTTCTAAAGTCAAAGTACCAGCTTTTAACTCATCAAAAACCAAGGTGAGATTGTCTTTATTATCATCGTTAGTTGACACATTTAGATCGCCAAACTTAAACGTTACTGCCTGATTTTCTTGAGTTATTGGTACATTAACGCTTGTTGCGATCGTGGGCGGACTGTTGATAGAAGTAATGGAAATACCACTAGGTGTATCAGCAGCAATTCCGCCATTTTCTAATACTGGAAATGAGTTGACAGTCGAAGTGGATGTAATTTGAGAAGTTCCTGTATTAATACTTCCCGCTGTACCGTTTTGGCTGACATCACCTACAGTAAATGGGACGTTATCAGGGCCGCCATCGTGTTGAATTTGCACAGTTCCTGGGGTAGTTGTTCCGCTGGTCAGGATAGTATTGCCAGTTGGAGTTTCATCAATTACAACTTCTCCGGTTCCTTTGACAACTCCATTTGCTAAGACAGTAACATTGCCACCTTCAGCGCTACCAAAAATTAAATTATCAGCGCTGGTATTTATGCTTTCAAAAGTGATATCGCCTGCTGCTTGTAAATTCACATCTCCACTAACAACAGTGCCATATGCACTTGAAGCAAAGGCATTAATAGCATTTGTGATGATATTTCCTTGGGTAATAATATTGACATTTCCGCTAGTAATATTGCTAGTAAAGTCAAACCCGTTTTTAACAGCTGAGGTATCAATATTGCCTGTTGTAACGTTTCCTCCTGCTTGGATATCCACTAAGCCAGCAGTAGAATCAATATTTCCTTCGCCAGAATTGTTATTGATTGAGGAAGAATTAATATCACCTGTTGTAATATCACCATTTAAAGCTTCTAATATAACTCGTCCTGCTTGTCCGAAATCAGGATCGCTAGTATTAATATTGCCAACATTAATACTTCCAGGTGATGATGTAACTCCATCAGCGCTAAAATTTGTATCTAACACCGTTTGACTGGGAGGAAGAATAACAGAGTTGGCAGATGATTCTAAATTGCTCAAACCTGCTCTTAAAATTAAAGCTCGTTCATTAGCTAAAATTTGCTCGTCTGCGGAACATGTAGTCTCAGCACAAAGTTCTGACAATTCACCGTCATTCTCGGTAATAGTAATATTTCCCCCATTAATACTACCTCTAGTTTCTACTTTCAAAGCTGGGCCTTCATAATCACCAAAGGTAACATCTTCGTCAGAACTAACTATCGGATCGTAAAGACTGATAAAATTAGCGCCTTTACCCTGAGAATTGAGAATTGAAAATTTACCGCTACTAGCAAAGTGGGCATCTAGAGAAATTTTGCCATCACTAACTAATGTTAAGTCACCACCACTAACTAAAGGTGTTTTATCTAAATGATTTATCGCCAAAATATCGATGCCTCGCTCGCCTCGGATGTAGAGTTTACCTCCAGCGATCGCAGAAAAAGGATTCGCAGCACTATCACGAATTATCACTGTATCTTTGGCAAGTAAATTAAGATTGCCAGTCGTTAAAAGTTGACTTTCTGGTAATGTTAAATTGCGGTTAGCTATGAAGGTGGCAGTATCAGCAGTTGCTTTTGTCGCTACCACATCACCATTTTCAACTCGCAAGCCAGAACCAGTCAATTCTACTTCGCCATTGCTGTTAACTGTTAATCCCGAAGCATTACCACCGCCACCACCAGTCAATAAGGTAGCTAGAGAATTCGTCGGTTGATTGTTAGCGCTAGTCGATGCATTGATTGGTTGAATTTCTAAACTTAAAGGATTTCCAGGAATACTGAAGCGCACCAAGCTTGTACCAGGTACAGCGGCGATAGTGACTTTACCGCCTGGTGCGGAAATTTCTCCCGTACTGGCTACAGTACCGCCAATCAAAGTTAAATTGTTGCCTGATTTGACTGCGAGATTTCCTTGATTAGCGATCGCACCTGCAATACTAGAATCAAATGCAAAGCTGTTGGGCGTGCCAAGCAATGCTGTGTAGTCATTCCAGCCACTAGCATTAAACCAGTTTTCGCCAAAGCCGATGCGGTTAGCAGTGGTAGCTGTAAAAGCAGCTGGTACGTTCAAACTAGCATTAGGGCCAAATATAATCCCAGACGGGTTAATTAAATATAAGTTAGAATTGCCGCCTGTGACTGTAATCAGGCCGTTAATTAAGGAAGCGTCGCCACCCGTGACACGTCCTAAAATATTTTGAATCGCTGGTTGAGAAAGAAAATTAGCAGTTTGATTGGCATCAAGTCCAAATTTTGAGAAGCTATGGAACAAGTTAGCGCGATCGCTACTCAAACTCCCACCGCTAATATCAATGTTGTTGCCTTGGTTCGTAATAACAGTGCCTGTGCCATCATTAGCAGGAGTAATTGATTGGGCTTGGGCGAAATTAGGAAATAGGCAAAGAAAGGAAAAAGGAAAAAGGAAAAAGGAAAAACAAGGAATTGCTTGTTTTACTCTAGAACCTACACATAAAAGACTCCTCTGCCCCTCTGCTCCCCTGCCTTTCTGCTCCCCTGCCTTTTTCATCCGTTGATAGGCTTTTCTAACAGCTTCATGCGATTGCTCAATTTGCTCCTGTTGCCGTTGCTGAGATATGCTGCCTGCATGGGTGCGGTAATAGTAAAGTGGCTGAAAAATATGCTGCACTCTAGCTACTTCTGAAAGTCGCAGACATAAATCGTAATCTTCTACTGTTTCTAGAGACTCGTCAATTCCACCCGCCAAGTCGAACGCTTGCCGCCGAATCAGGCGAAAGTGAAATGTCATGAATTTGTTTAACAGTTCTTCGCGGCTGTAGGGAATCAGACAACGATAGCCGTAGCTAAGAACTGTGTTGTTTGCATCAATGTCTAAATAGTCGGTGTAAACCCAACCAATTTCTGGTTTTGCATCTAAAACCGCTGCGGTTTCTGCCAGTGCTGTTGGTGCCAGCAAATCATCACTATCTACCCAACCAAGGTAAGGGGCAGTAGTTTGGGCGATCGCAGCTTTTAAAGCTAATACTCGCCCTAAAGGTTCTGCTACTATCACCCGCACGCGGCAATCGCGCTTTTCATACTCGCGGGCAATTTCTGGCGAACGATCCGTAGAACCATCATCCCAAATCAGTAGCTCAAAATCACCCCGAGTTTGAGCCAAAATACTTTCAATGGCAGCGCCAAGATAACGCTCTCGATTGTAAACTGTGACGATTAGAGAAATTGTTGGCATCATCAAGATTTCAGAAATAAAATTTAAATCACCCGTCACGACAGCTATGCTAAATAATTCTGAAACTCTTATTTTGGCGTTATTCTCTGTGAGATGCTGCGCTCAGGCGGTTCGTTAATTAGAATTTACTATTTTGTAAAAAGTTTAATATACTGCTGTACTAAGTAATCTTTAAAAATATCTAAAATTTTTTAGTTACTCTGCTGTATTTTGTCATTATATAGCTGCTCTAATAGTTGATGTTTGCAAATATTTGCATCTCATTAAAAATTTAGTTTTTGCTTACTCATTTTTTACAAAATTAATTATTAAAAATCTCAGTAAAATTTAAAAATACTTATGGTATACTTCTTAGCAAAAAAAGCATATGCTATCAACTAGTATCACATGCACTATATGGTTAACAATCAACATCGTGGGGAAGAAAGCTCAAAAAAGCCATTTAGGCTGGGTATTGACTTTTGCTTTTTTGATAACTAATTGGTTCGTACCCCAAACTGTATTAGCTCAAGAAAAGTTAGAGATCCAAGATTTTGATTATTGGGCAAGTTTATGTAATTTGCTGGCAGAAGAAAATAAATATGAAGAAGCGATTGCAGCTTGCAACCAAGCGATCGCGCTAAAGCCAAAAGAACCAGAAATCTGGATAGCGCGAACCCAAGTGCTAATTAAACAAGCAAAGTATACTCAGGCTTTGGTTTCAGCAGATCGTACCTTACGCCTCAACCCCAAAGATTCCTTAGCTTTAGCCCAGCGGTGTCAAGCATTATTGAACTTAGGAAAATATGCACAAGCAATTGCAGCTTGCGATCTAGCACTGCGTTCAGATGAAAATTGGGGAAATACTACAGCAGTAGTGGCATGGTATCACAAAGGATTAGCACAAAGTAAATTGAGTCAATTTAACGAAGCGATCGCCTCATTTAATCGTGCCTTAACGATCGATCGCCAAAATTCTCTAGTTTTAGTTGCTAACTGCCAAGCTTTATCTAATTTAGGCAGATTCGTAGAAGCAATAACAGCTTGCGACTTAGCAATCAAAATTAATCGGAATTGGGGTGATAGTTCTCCAGCGGTTGCGTGGTATGCCAAGGGTTTAGCACAAAAACAAAACTCACAAATAGAAGAAGCGATCGCGTCATTTAATCAGGCGATCGCGATTAATCCCAAAGATGCTGATATCTGGACTGAACACGGTAAATCTTTAACATTATTGGGGAAACCAGAACAAGCAAGTGTTTCTTATGAATTTGCTGTGAAACTGAGTCCTAATTATGCTTTAGCTTTAGCAAGTCAAAGTGTAGCTTTCAACAAATTAGGCAAATACAAAGAAGCACAAACAGCTAGCGAACAAGCATTACAAGGAGATAATCGCTGGGGTGATGCGAGTCCCGCACTCGCTTGGGAACAGCGGGGAATTGCCTTAGCAGGATTGGGAAATTATGAAGAAGGATTAGCATCTATAGACAGAGCGATCGCTTTGAATCCCAAATATGCCGAAGCCTGGAATAATCGTGCTGCTACACAATGGTATTTAGGCAGATATTCCGAAGCAATTGTTAGTAGCGATCGCGCCACAAAAATTAATCCTAAATATGCTCAAGCTTGGTTTAATAAAGGTAGAATTCTCAGAACCTTAGAAAAATATCCTGAAGCGTTAGCAGCTTACAATAAAGCGTTAGAAAATACTACTAAATTGACTGAAAATTTACTGTTAGCAAATATTTGGGCTAATCGGAGTGTAGTCTTGTGGCATTTAGCCAGAAATCAAGAAGCTTTATTCTCTGCCGATCGCGCAATTAGTATCAATCCCGAATTATCACAAGGCTGGTATAACCGGGGTGTAGTGCTATTAGATTTAGCACGGTATGAAGAAGCAATTATTGCATACAATCGCGCCAATAATCTCACTCCTAATAATGCCAACATATTAGCTGGTAAAGGAGTTGTCTTACTTAAATTGGGCAAATTTCAAGAAGCGATCGCTGCATTTGATGAAACTTTAAAACTTGACCCCAAAAACTCTTTAGCACAAGCCAATCAAAGCATTGCCCAGAAACGTTTGCAAGAACAGTTAGAGCAACAAAAACCCAAGTTACCACCAGTACCAAGTAAAGATATATAATTCATAAATTTTGTGTATCTATAAATACTCAATTAGTTCACAATAATGTGCAACTTTAGTTAGAGGTTTAGTACATTGATTACATGTTGTATATGAACTATGGCAGTTCTCAATTGGTTTCAATACAAACATTAGTCTTAGGAATGCAAAGCTTTGCATCCCTACAATGTAACGAACACAATCGAGAATAGCTATGTGTGTAAGGAGTGAATAATGAGGAGTGAGAACAAAAATATTCTTCACTCCTCATATTAAATTACTGAGTGAAGTGAGGAATAGAGACGCGACGCCAGTCGCTACAACGGGGGGAACCCCCGCAACGCGCTGGCTCATTAATCGCGTCTGTACAGGAGTTATTTATTCTCTTTGTCTCTCTTGTCTCCCTCATTCCCTACCAGTTTTCTACTCGCACTATTGGTCTATGTCACTAGGTTTGCAATCTTTGTAGTGAGGACTTTAGTCCTCTAATATTCAAGCACTAAAGTAATTACTACAAACTTATCAAAAATTTTGCCACAAACCATTAGTTACCGTTAATAACTTTATGTAAACTTCTTAACAAATCATTTGACGTGTATGGCTTTAACATAAAAGATTTGATGTTATTACCAACTACTTTAATCATGTCATTATTTGAAGATAAACCGCTAACACCAATAATCTTGACTTCTGGATTTATTTTTTTCAACACCTGAATAGTAGTTAGACCATCCATAGATGGCATCATCATATCAATTAACACAACACTAATTTCTTGTTGATTTTTTGTATATAAAGCAATAGCCTCAATCCCATCACTAGCAACCAAAACTTTGTAAGCATTTTTTTCTAATGAGGTTTTAGTAATCTCACGAATTGCATATTCATCATCAACAACAAGAATCAATTCCCCATGCCCTACAGGTAATTCTTCATAGTCTCTAAGTGTATCTTCTATATTTTCTACTGCCATTACCTGTGTAATAGGTAGACATATTTGAAACTCTGTTCCTTTTCCTAGTTCGGTTACTACATTCACAAAACCTTCGTGACTTTTAATGATGCCCATTACAGTTGAAAGACCAAGCCCTGTACCTTTACCGACTTCTTTAGTTGTAAAGAAAGGCTCAAAAATTCTATCTACTATTTCCTTAGAAATTCCTGTACCTGTATCGGAAACCGAAATCATCACATAGGAACCAACTTTACTATCAATATTCATGCGGCTATATTGGCTATCTACCCAAAAATTTCTTGCCGAAATTTGTAGTATACCGCCATCAGGCATGGCATCACGAGCATTAATACAAAGATTCATTAACACTTGGTGTAACTGAGTAGCATCACCAGATATATTCCAAAGATTTTGCTTGGGAATATTGACGTAGATTTCAATATTTTTGGAAAATGTTTGTTTGATAATTTTTTCAATTTCTAAAATTAAATCTTTCACCCGCAAGGTTGTAAAATGGTCTTGAACTTTTCGTGAAAACCAAAGCACTTGTTTAACCAACTCTGCTGCTCGTTTGATGTTGGTTTCCATAATCGACAGCCATTTTTGGCTTTGATTGTCGGTGATTTTTTTTTCAAGAAGTTGAACCGACATCATCATTGGTGTTAGTGCATTATTGAGGTCGTGGGCAATACCACTTGCTAGGGTACCAAGACTTTCCATACGCTGAGCGCGAAGAAACTGCGCTTCGAGTTGTTTTTTTTCTGTAATATCGGAGTTGACAATTAAGATAGATTTCGGTTTTGCTCGATCGTCGTATACCAATGTCCAGCGACTAGCAACAATCATCTCCTGACCTTGTTTCGTAACTTGATTTAACTCACCTTGCCAAGAACCAAATTTAGCCACAGTTTCTTGGATATTTTTCAGTTTAACTAAGGTGTCTTTTGGATACAAAAGTTGATTGGCATTCTTCCCTAGTGCTTCTTCTGCCATCCATCCGTATAGACATTCAGCGCCTTTGTTCCAAAATCGAATTTGGTTATCTAAATCTCGGACAATAATCGCATCTTTTGTGATATCGAGCAAGGCAGCTTGTTCGCGGATTTTCTGTTCTGCTTGCTTACGTTCAAAGATTTCCATCTCTAAACGCTCATTTTGTTCTGTAAGTTTTTTAGTCAGATTTCGCAAGCGTAGATGGATGTTAACACGAGCTAAAACTTCTTCATGTTCTAATGGTTTAGTAATGTAATCTACAGCGCCAAGATTCAACCCTTTAACTTTATCTACCTTGTCAGTAAGGGCGGTCAAGAAAATTATGGGAATGTCTTGAGTAGATCGATCGCTTTTCAACCGATTACAGGTTTCAAAACCATCAATTCCCGGCATTAATATATCCAACAAAATCAAGTCTGGTGTTGCATATTGTGCCATTTCAATAGCACTTTCTCCATCTTCAGCTACCAGCACTTTGAAGTTAGCATTTCCTAAAACATTGAACAATACCTCTAAATTAATTGGAGTATCATCGACAATTAAAATTACACCTTCTTCAGGTTTATTAAAAATCATTATTGCCTCTTGAATTTTTAAAAAATTGTCGTATTTATTTGACTTTAAAATCTTTGGCAATTTGACGCAGATAAGTAGTAAATGGTATATTTTGCAGATTCAGTACCTCCAAGGTGATAGTTTGCTCAACCCTAGTGAATCACGATCGGCAAGCAAGAGGACAGGAGGATGGTCACCGCTGTTCGCAAACTTTGGGACCAACTGGCAACAGGGCTTATCGTGGTGCATAAGCAAGCGACCGCATTAACGCCCTATCTCCTTGCCAGCAGCTAGGTAGTCATCTAGTTTAGCCGTCCTCACTTTTTCACTCACAAGTCCGGCTCCTATTTGATTGGGTAAATAACATCTTCTGCCAAATTTATGAGAACTGCACGAATGAAGTAGATGAAAGTAAAAATTATTAATTAAAAGTAAACTAACTCCAAACAATATTTACAGCTGAAAGCTACGGCTTGTTGAAAAACTAGTTCAATGTGCTAGAAACAACTATCTAGTTTATAAAGATTCTGGGGTATGGTGTATAGGAAATATTCCTTTTCTCATGCATAATAATGAAATTTTTTCATAGGGCGATCGCGAGCAGTTTATTATTGTATCTTTGCACCAGAGATGAAGACACTAAAGCACGCAAAAAATCAAGTTTGCACTGTCAAATCCTCTGGACATACACCAATTCTCTAAAATCTGGCAATAGATTCAAATCTGGAACCCCAGATTACATCTGAGTGTCTTGAACATGGGTGTAGGGGTGTGAAGGTATAGGGGTTATGCCAAGGAAGACAAGGAGTCAAGAAGAGGATGGTGGCATAGGGAGTAGAGGAGATAAGCGAAAAAGAATATCTCAATATAGTTTTTCTCCTCTGCTCCTCCGCCTCTCTACCTTCCTGGCTTGCCAATTGCCGTAGCAATAATTTAGTGAATTAATACAAGTACTGGTAAATGGGAATTCTAACTTAGGGCCACTATACTAACAGCCACCCAAGTAATCCAAAATCTCAAATTGGTTTGTATGCTGGAATTGGCATTGTTAACACATGTGCTCGTTAGTGCTAGTAGTTTGCCTGCAACATCCAGCAAGTAAAAAGTGAAACCAACCACATGACTAAAACTTCCAATCGAGAACATCATCTCAATTCCGCCACCCGTAAGCGTTTTTGGTTTCTGGTGTTGACTCGCGGTGGCATTGCCTTTGGCGGAATTTTTCTGGTTGGACTAACAGTCGTTAGTTGGCGATTGTGGACATTTGTACAAAAAGAGTTAACGCCGTTAGCAGAAAAAAGTCTCACGACTACACTCAACCGTCCGGTAAACTTGGGAAAAGTCACAGGATTTTCGCTAACGGGAGTCAAGTTTGAGGCTTCAGCTATACCAGCGACACCTACAGATCCAGATCGAGTTGCAGTTGATGCTGTGGAGGTGGGTTTTAACCCATTGGAATTAATCTTTAACCGTCAGTTAAAGCTAGATGTAACTCTAGTCAATCCCGACGTTTACATTGAACAGGATAAACAAGATCGCTGGATTACCGTGAGCATAGCCCCCCCTGGTGAAGAAGGGCCAATTAAAACCGATCTGGATAAACTGCATTTCCGTAATGGCAAGCTGACATTGCTAGGGCAGAAGAGAGTATTAGAAGTAGGGGAGCAGAGGAGTAGGGGAGCAGGGGGAGCAAAATCTCCCTCATCCTTTTCATCGCCTGTAGCATTTTCCCAACTTAGCGGCACTGCCCAAATTCTGGAAAATAACCAGAAGATCAGATTTGATGTGGAGGGACAAGCAGACAGTGGTGGCAGTGTTTCTGTTCAGGGAGAGACACTTGCCAAGGTAATAGCAGGCACGTTCCAGGTACGAGGACAGGGCTTGCTAGCTGCTGATGTTACCCGGCTTGTCAAGTTACCTTTGGAGTTACAGGCAGGTCGAGTTAATGGCGACTTACAGATTCAACAGGGAGTGGAACAGAAACCCTTGTTATTTGGTAGCGCTGACTTGCAAGGAGTAACGATTCAGGTTCCTCGCTTACAACAAACGTTGAATAAGACTCAAGGAAATCTCCGCTTTCAAGGAACGGAAATCCAGTTAGACGGTCTGACTACCAACTACGGCAAAATTCCCGTCATTGCAACGGGAATCATCGATACTGAAGCTGGCTTTAAGTTAGCAGGGCGTGTAAAAGCTGTGAGTGTTGCAGATGCTAAGCAAACTCTGAACCTACAACTCCCTGTACCTGTAAGCGGTCAACTAAAAGCTGATGTGAAGCTAGTTGGTTCGGCTATCAGCCCGATTCTCTCAGGCACAGTTGCCACTACCAAACCTGCCCGAATTGACAAAGTTGATTTTAATAGCGTCAGTGGTGATTTTGAGTTTGCTACTAGCAATTCCTTAGTTACTTTGAGAGATATCCAGGGTGTAGCAAAAGTTGGCGGACAAATTATAGGCGGTGGCACAATCAAGATGGGGGAAACTCCGCGACTGAATTTGAATTTCGCAGCTAAGAATGTTCCTGGTAATGCGATCGCTAAACTCTACGATACAACACCTGGCTTTCAAATCGGCACTGTCTCCGCTACAGCCCAAGTCACAGGCAATGCTGATGATGTCAAGACTGTGGTACAGTGGCAGGCTCCCAGAGCGACCTATCCCGGCACTGGTGAGGTGGTTGTCAACTCAAATCGCACCGTTTCTTTCCGCAATGTGGCTCTCAACTTTGGTGGTGGCGTAGTGCGAGCATCTGGCAGCTATGCTAATGAGCGCTGGCAAGCTGTTGCCCAAGCGTCAGGCATTGAGTTGGAACCTTTTGTCGATAAAAGTCAACTACAAAATATCTCTTTAGCGGGAGCAAATTTCAACGGTCGTCTAATCCTCTCAGGCACTACAACTCCATTTCAAGTTGCTAGCATTCGGACTGAGAATGCAGGGGTGCAAATTGCTGGCGGCACAGTTGCAGTTTCTCAAGTCAAATTGCAAGACCAAAGCTTTTCCGCTCAATTAGTAGCTAATGATGTGCGACTGGGACGGATATTCAAACAGTCTCCTCCAGCTTTTGGCGGGCCGTTGGCGGGTACGTTCCAAATCGCAGGCAATAGAGAGAATTTCAGCCTCAAGACTCTGCGCGGTACTGGTGAGGGACGGCTTCAGGTAGCTGGTGGCATTGTCACAGCCAAAAATATCCAACTGGCTGATGGTGTATATCAAGCACAAGTATTAGCAAATAATCTGGCTGTGCGAGAATTGGCAACAACTCCGCCGCAATTTCGGGGCAGGTTAACTGGTCAATTTCAGGTAGCAGGGTCAGTTGAATCCTTCCAACCGCAGGCAATTCAAGCTAGTGGTCAGGCACGGGTGAATGTTGCAGGCGGCACAATTACAGCTTCTAACATCCAACTAACTAACGGTCGCTATCAGGCACAAGTTCAGGCTAATAACGTACCTTTGCAACAGTTGGCAGCAGTACCTCCACAGTTTCAAGGAGGCTTAAACGGTCAATTGAACGTCGCTGGTTCGGTTGAATCATTCCAACCACAGTCAATTCAAGCTAGCGGTCAAGCACGGGTGAATCTTGCAGGTGGCGCGATTACAGCTTCTAACATCCAATTAGCTAATGGTCGCTATCAAGCAGTGGTTAATGCTGCGGGTGTGGAATTAAATCGGTTGAATCAGCAGTTGAAAGGTCAATTTGGTGGGAAGTTGCAAGTAGCTGGTACTCTCGGAACTGCTGTACTAGATGATTTGCGGGCTGCTGGTCAGGTGCAGTTATCTCAAGGTCTGGCTGGAATTGAGCGACCTCTGACTGCCGCAGTTGCTTGGAATGGTGAGAAGCTGACAATCGATCGAGCTACTGCCCCAGGTTTAAGTGTGAGTGGTGACATATTAGCCAATACTAGGAGAGCAGGCATACCGGAAATTACTCAGTTAAATCTCAACGTCCAAGCGCAGAATTACAATCTGCAACAGCTACCCATCAATCTGCCTAATCAAGTTGCTGTAGCGGGGAAAGTAGATTTCAACGGTCGAGTTACTGGGAAATTGCCCTTACCAAATGTGACAGGGCAAATAAATTTACGAGATTTGATTGTACAAGGCTTGGCTTTTGAGCCGTTATTACGGGGAAATATTGTCTCCGCACAGGGACAGGGTTTGAATTTAGACTTGGCTGGTACTAGCGATCGCCTAGCCTTCAACCTAGATGGCAATAATCGTCCGAAATCCTTCTTAGTTAAGTGGAAGGAGGCAGTAGCCATCGGTAACGCTCAAGGAAATGATTTAGCGCTCAACCTTGCTAACTTCCCCTTACAAGTATTAAATTTGACTCCGCCGCCAACTCTGCGTTTGGGTGGCGGTCAAGTGGCTGGCACCTTAAGCGGGGATTTGCAAGTTAATCAGCAGACATTAACAACTAGTGGCAAGTTAGCGATCGCCGGGCCGAAAATTGGCCGCATTCAAGGCGATCGTTTAGCTGCTGAGTTCCGCTACGGGAATAATCAAGCCACAGTTACTAGTAGCGAATTTGTGAAAGGTAACAGTCGCTATGCCTTTGCTGGTAGTTTTGGACAAACTTCTCAAGGGCCACAACTACAAGGTAAACTTAACGTGCAGCAAGGAAATATCCAAGATATTCTGACGGTAGCGCAGATATATGAATTACAAGATTTTCAACGCGGTTCAGCAGAGCCAAGCTACGGCAGGGCAGCAGACCTCACCACTTACCCTGTAGGATTGCAGGATCAGCCTTTACTAACTCAGATTAAGCGCTTTTATGAAATTGAGGCACTGCTAGCAGCACAGGAACAACAGCGCGATTCTACTGCAATCCCAGATTTAGCAGACCTGGAAGGAACTTTCAGCGGAGAAGTTGCCGTAGATACTGCCACCGCTGACGGACTTGCAGTGCAATTTGATTTAAATGGTCAAAACTTTGTTTGGGGTAGAGAAAATGAAGCAAGTCGTTATTATAGAGCTAACAAAATAATTGCCGAAGGCAGTTTTGAAAAAGGCGTTTTGAAGTTCCGACCTTTCCGGATTGAGTCTGAAAATAGCCTGCTGGCCTTCAGCGGTAACGTTGGCGGTAACGAGCAATCTGGGCAATTGCGGGTGAATAATTTCCCCATACAACTATTAAATAATTTTGTTGACTTGCCAGTTGACATCACAGGAAATCTCAACGGTTCAGCAGCTTTAGCAGGTAGTATTGCCAATCCCCAAGCTAGAGGCGAATTGGAAATCACAGCAGGAACGCTGAATCAAAAGGCAATAGAATCAGCTACGGCAAGTTTTAGTTATACCAATGGACGCTTGAACTTTGGCAGTAACGTCTCAGTTGCCGGTCCAGAACCTGTTAACATTAGTGGCAGTATTCCCTACCAATTGCCCTTTGCTTCTGTAGCACCAGATAATAATCAAATCAGTCTGGATGTCAAGGTGAGAAATGAGGGATTAGCGCTCATAAATCTGTTGACTCAACAAGTGGAATTTGAGAAAGGTGAAGGAGAAGTAGACCTCAAGGTGAGGGGAACCAGACAGCGGCCAGAATTAGAGGGAATTGCCACTGTTAATGATGCCACTTTTTCAGCACCAGCTTTGCCAGGAAAGGTGCGGCGTGTCACAGGCAAGGTGAATTTTAATTTTGACCGCATATTAGTAGAAAATCTTCAAGGTAGATTTAGCCGAGGTCAAGTGGAGGCTGCGGGAGCAATTCCCATCTTCAATAACAGCGCTGCAAATATCGAAAATCCTCTCACCGTGAAAGCCGATGAACTCACCTTGAATCTCAAAGGACTTTATCAAGGAGGAGCTAGCGGTAATTTGCTGATTACTGGTTCTGCTCTTAACCCTTTAGTTGGCGGTAAGGTGAATTTATTTAATGGTAAGGTGTTGTTGGCAGAATCTACCGAATCTAATCAACCTGCTAATAGCAACAATGTCAACGTATCACTTACAAAAGCTAATAAGCAGAGCAAAACTGATACCGGGGATGCGATCGCTAAGTTTAATAATCTAGAAATAGAACTAGGCAAAAACGTAGAAGTTATCCGTCCACCGATTCTCAGCTTCCAAGCAGCTGGCAACCTCATAGTTAATGGCTCATTCGCCGATCCCATACCAGATGGCACTATCAAGCTCAAGCAAGGTGGAGTTAATTTGTTTACTACCCAGTTTAAGCTTGTCCGTGGCTATGAAAATACAGCAACTTTTAAAGCTAACCAACCTCGTGACCCCATCTTAGATGTGAAGCTGTTCGCTAAAGTATTGGACGTGATTCAGAATAGTGACTTCAGCCGCACAAATACTGCTGGCTTAGGAGCTTTAGAAAGCGTTCGAGTCGAAGCCACTGTCACAGGTGCCGCCAGCAAACTGGACGAAAATCTGGAACTAACAAGCAGTCCGTCACGCAGTGAAACAGAAATTGTCGCTTTGTTGGGAGGTGGGTTTGTAGATACTGAGGGACGTGGCGACAGTACTTTAGGTTTGATTAATATTGCAGGCTCAGCTGTATTCAATAACTTTCAATCCGCTTTTAACCAAATTGGTAATGCCTTTGGCTTAAGTGAATTTCGGATATTTCCTACCATCATCTCTGATAATCCCGAAGCCGGAAGAAGCAGTTCAACTTTGGAATTGGCAGCTGAGGCTGGGATTGATATTTCTACCAAATTTTCTATTTCTAGTATCAAAATTTTAACAGCGAGTGACCCTTTCCAATGGGGTATTAATTACCGAATAAACGATGAATTTCGCGTACGTGCTTCCACCAATTTAGACGATGATAGTCGTGCAGTAGTGGAGTTTCAAAGACGGTTTTGACCTATGGAAAGTCTAAACGCCAATTATTATGACAGTGCATAGCATACTACTTCAATGTTATGACCATCTGGATCTAAAACAAGCGCTCCATAGTAGTTGGGATAATAATGATGAGGTCGCAAACTTGGTGCGCCATTATCTGTGCCACCCATTGCGATCGCTGCTTCGTAAAAAGCGTTGACCATCTGCCAGGAATCGGCTGTGAAGGCAACATGAATTCGTGGAGTGTTGACCTGCCCATCAACAATCCAAAAGTCAGCTTTTTCATCTATACCAAAACCAGCCGCATATTTAAAAATAGTTTCGGTAGCATCATACTCTTTGCGTAACTCATATCCAAGTGGAGCTAATGCAACTGCATAAAAATTCTTGCTTTGTTGAAAGTTACTAACGTTAATCCCAATATGGTCGAGCATAAATGTCCTCTTTGGGTAATGCCTAGAACAATTTTTATCCCGTATTGAACAAATATCTATGTAAAAGCCCGCAAAATGGCTAGCAAGTCAGGACAATTAGAGGTAGTATTAATTAATATCTCTGAAGCCTTGTCAATACATCCCTCTGAAGATTAATGAAATTTTTTCTTAGCTTCTTTAGAAAGAGATAATATCACTCTCTTACCAATATCAAATGGCGATATTATCTTCACCTTGTTGATTAATAACTAATCGCAAAATAGAAAGTCCTAAAATTATTAAAAATAATACTAAGCCAATTGTACAAGCGTAGCTAATTTCCAAATTACTAAACGCTTGCTCATATAAATAATAAACAATTGTTTTTGAGCTATTAAGTGGCCCACCTTGAGTCATAATGTACACTTCTTCAAACACCTTAGTAGCAGAAATAGCCGAAATCACCGCTACTAGTGCTAAATAAGGCTTCATTAAGGGTACGGTAATATCCCAGTGCTTGCGAATACCATCTGAACCATCAATTGCCGCAGCTTCATACACATCGCCAGGTATTGATTGCAAACCTGCTAAATAAATCACCATATAGTAACCTAGTCCTTTCCACACAGTGACAGCCATGACGCTGGCAAGAGAAATTGGCACTATGCCAAAAAGCTTAGCAGGGCTTGTTAACCAGGGAATGCCTTCTGGGAAAATACCTGAAGTTTTCAGGAACTGGTTGAGTAAGCCGTTATCTGCATACAACCATTTCCAGGCTATCCCCGCAACTACCATGGAAATCACCACTGGCGTATAGTATGCAGATCTAAACCAATTCATTCCTCGGAGTTTTTGATTTACCAAAATTGCCAGCCCTAAAGGAGCCATAACTAAAATCGGGACTACACCTACAAGATATAGAAAAGTGTTTTCCAAAGTTTTCCAAAAAACTGCATCTTTCCATAAGCGCAGAAAGTTAACAGTACCTATCCATTGGGGTGGCTGGGTAATATTTTCGTAGCTGGTAAAACTGAGATAAAACGCTTGTAGTGCAGGCCAAAAGACGGTTAACCCCAAGAGAACCAAGGCAGGTAGCAAAAATAAATAAGGAGTCAGTCGCTGTTTGATAAGCATCCAATCTTTAGGGGTTAATTGATTCATAGGAACCTTTGTGGAATTGAATTGGCAGCTTGATTCCCCGGCCGCGATGGATACAAGCTGGAAAAACTAATTAATACTACACGAACACGTGCAGGTAATGTGCGTAGGCCTAGCCCGCCGCAGGCATCGCTCACCAACACCAGCAGAATGGCACAGCTATCATCCTATGTTCTCGCTGGATTGCTGCTGTGTATTCTCCTTAGGGTAGATTTTTTTCATCCATCATTTTTATCTATCGTTTTAAAAACAAAGAATATTTGCTCCTATCGGAGAGACAGCGTACATTAAAAGACATCAGGAGAAACACAGACATAAACAAAGCCCAGAGGTGCAAGATGAATACATTAAAAAGAGTATCGTCCAATAAAGTTGATACAAAAGTAGTTCAAAACCCCCAGATTGTAGAGATGGAGCCACAAAACACTACTGAAGAATTAAGTCGCGGGCAACGCCTCGCCGATAAACTAGCATCTCATGTGGGTTCTTGGAAATTTCTTATTTGCCAAAGCACTGTTTTGGCGGGATGGGTTGGTATGAATTTGATGCCTGGGGTTCCTCATTGGGATGAGTCACCATTCATCATGTTGAACTTAGTCTTTTCATTTGCTTCAGCCTACACCGCTCCCATCGTCTTGATGAGTCAGAACCGCCAGTCTGATACTGACCGCAGAAACGCCGAAATTGACCACCAAGTGAATTTGAGAGCGGGACAAAATATTGAATTGGTTCATGAAAAATTGGATAGCTTGCACGCTCAACAGCTAAACGAACTGACTCAAATTGTCAAAGAACAGCAGCGAATTCTCAATGAGCTAAGAGTAACTTTAGTGCCTACTTCCAAAGAAACTAAAGAGGTTAAAGTGAGTCTATTACCAGGACTCCACGTCCAAACTAACACTAAATTCCCCAAGGAAACTTCTGCTAACAAACCTTTTAGTGTTGACCAACCACTTGGAGACAATAATAAAGTTGTTGAAAAGCTGATTCGTTGAAAACAGTGAGCCACAAATGCTTTTTTTCATCGCTCCAATAGCAAGAGAGTCTGAATGTTACTTTACTCGATGCATTTCAAGGTTAAACTCTAGACTCTCTCATACTGAATCAGAATAGTGCTTTCAGGATTTTAATAAAAAAGAATATTTGCTTTGATTAAGCAGGTTTATAGAGTGTAATTATACTTTTTGCACTTAATCCCAAGCGGGCAAAGTCTACCAATTGAATTGGAGATGCTAAACCTCCACGCTTGATTAAGTAGCAGTTTCCCAAATATTTGCAGCCATTAACCGACGCTAGCCCAGACTACACCAAGATGAAGATTGAGGAGAGATAAACAATGAACGAACTCATCACCGCAATTCCTACCGGAATCACAGCTTTTACAGCCACAAATTTGGATGATTTGGTCATTCTGACGCTGTTATTCTCTCAGGTGAATGCAACTTTCCGTCGTCGTCACATTGTGATTGGTCAGTACTTGGGCTTTAGCACTCTGGTCGTTTCCAGCTTAGTTGGTTTTTTGGGAGGCTTAGTATTACCATCCCATTGGATTGGTCTTCTGGGTTTGGTGCCCATCACCATTGGGCTAAATCGCCTGCTGAATCCAGAAAGTGATTCATCGTCCGAGACACAGCCGGAAACTGAGTTGTCTAATTCTTCTGCCTGGGCAAGTTTTCTCTCCCCTCAAGCTTATAGTGTGGCAGCTATTACTATCGCCAACGGCAGTGATAATGTGAGTATCTATATGCCATTATTTGCTAACACTGCTCTTCCTAGTTTGCTAGCGATTGTTGGAATCTTCCTATTACTAGTCGGTGTTTGGTGTTACGTGACATACAAATTGACCTGCCAGCCTGCGATCGCCAATCTACTCACTCGCTACGGTAACGGTTTTGTGCCTTTTGTATTGATTGGTTTAGGTGTTTTTATTATCCTAGATAGTGCCTCACTAACTCCAATTGCCTTAGCAGTTAGCTGCCTCTGTTTAACCGGACTGGTCAAATTGTATGGAATCAATGGGCAAGCAGTAACATCTTCAGGCATTGACTTTCCGGGGTAATCAAAAAATCTTTGTGAGACTTTTGACTAAGCAATTTACAAGAATTAATTAAAGTCAACTGTCTCATCTCGAAAAGTTTCCAAATTAAAAACATTGTGTAGTTTTCACAAGGAGAACAATCATGAAACTATTCAAATCTGCTCTAGTTGCTTTAATCCTTCTGTTGAATTTAGTAGTTGCTCAACCTTCTTGGGCAGATAGACCAAACCTAACTGCTAGTACTGATTACACTGAAGTCTCGCAAGCAATTGATAATTTATTGCAGATCAAAAATACACCCGATCAAACTGAATATACACCTGAAGACATTGAGCGACAGTTGGGCGACTTGAAACTACAAAAATACATCTTAGAAACAGCAAGAAACTGGGCACAGTGCCGCAATGAAACTGGGAAAACCCTAGCTGTTTATGCTCACAAACCTAAAAAAGTACTCCAAGGCAATAACCTTTACTTCTTAGGAAATGGTGAGATTACAGAAGATGAATGGGACTGTGATGGTATTTATCTGCCGACTGGTACTAAAGTAGCTGGCATAGCTGGCGTGGAAGAACTAGCAGAACCTTTAGCCATCAAAGTTGTGGATGGAACCCAGTTAATAGCTAAAACAAATCCAGAAACAGGTGCTATTGAATTCAATGTTCCTCCTGCCAAAACAATCAAAGTAGGTGATGTCAGCTTGTCGATTCCTAACTTGTCGCAAGCCGAAATTGATGCAGCATCTCCTAATGCGCCAATTGAAGATTAATATCAATTCCAATTGAAAATTCAAAACCCTCCCCATAAGCAGGGAGGGTTTTTTTAAATAGTTATATCATGTCCGATTAAAGACTTATCATTAAGACTGCTTCAGGGTAAGAGGGGAAGGTCTTCGGGCTTTTTGCATAGATTTGGGAATTATAATTAATTAGCCGAATATGATATTATTATTATTAAATTTTATAAAAAAACACAAAGGAGCAGAGAGTTTTTAAGAGGATTGTCCTTTCTGCCTCCTGCCTCTAAGCTTCTACCTTCTACTTATTACACAGCAGAAATGGCACACACTTGTAAGCCAACTGGAGTGTAAATAATCACTGATTCTACGCCAAAAACTTGGGCGATCGCCTGTGGTGTCAACACTTCTTCAGGTGTGCCAACTTCCCAAAGCTGACCCTGTTTTAATAAGGCAATACGCGAACTGTAACGCGCTGCTAAATTTAGTTCATGTAATACTGTGACAATAGTTAATTCCTGTTGTTGATTTAGCTCTTTTAGTAGTTCTAAGAGTTGCAGTTGATAGTTGATATCTAAAAAAGTTGTAGGTTCGTCTAATAGTAGAACTTTTGGTTCTTGCGCCAATGCTAAAGCTAAAAAAGCGCGTTGTCTTTCACCACCAGAGAGTTGTTCGACCAAGCGATCGCTTAATTTTTCTAGTTGCGTCTTTTTAATTGCAGCTTCAACTTTTTGCCAATCTTCTATTGTCAATTCCCATTGCCACCAAGGTTGATGCGGTGTGCGTCCTAAACTTACTAATTGTCGTACCGTTAAGCCAACAGGAACCGTTTGTTGTTGCGGTAACAGCGCTAGTTTCTGTGCCACTAAATTTGGGGGTTGAGAGTGAATAGCTTTGCCATCGAGTAGCACAGTTCCCCGCTGTGGGGCGAGAATGCGACTGATTAATTTGAGTAATGTAGACTTACCAGAACCATTAGCACCAACTAAACTCAACCATTCTCCTGTTTGCAGAGTCAGGTTAATATCTTGGACAATTGGTACGGTTGTGTAACCGCCAGTAAGATTTTGCAATTCAAGTGGCATTTTTAACAATTAAAAATTAAAAATGGAAAACCTAACTCCTAAATCTTGCACAGACGCGATTAATCAGCTTTACTCTTAACTCCTAACTTTTGTACAGACGCGATTAATCGCGTCTCTACTCTTAACTCCTACCTCTCACTTACAATTTACCCAATCCAGCAGAACGACGATAAAGCAACCAGATGAACAAAGGTGAACCCAGCAAGGCGGTGACAGAACCTACTGGTAGTTCTACTGCTCCCAATCTAGAAAGTAAATCTGCAAAGGTCAGCAACCAAGCACCTGCAAGTGCTGACAGCGGTAAAACAAAGCGGTGATCTGTACCAACAATTAGGCGGACACCATGAGGAACAACAAGACCGACAAATCCAATTAAGCCACTGATGCTAACTGCACCTGCGGCTAATAAAGTTGCAACACCGCCAATTAAAAGACGCGATCGCGTTAATGAAACTCCCAAACTTACGGCTAAATCATCTCCCAAAGCCAGCACATTCACCGACCGGGCCAGCGACCATCCCCCCAGCAATGCAACGATGATATAAGGCCCAGCTGTGGAAACTTCTTTCCAACCCCGTCCATTCAGGCTACCCACTAACCAACTGAGAGCAATTTGAATTTGACCATCTTCTGCTAGTAAAAGCAGCGTACTCTGGACTGCGCCTAATAAAGAACTGATCGCGACTCCACCTAAAATCAACCGTTCAATAGAGACTCCCGAACCCGCACGACCGAGCAAAATGACTATAGCTGAAGTCAAAATTGCTCCTATCCACGCTGCTAAAGGAATTGCTATTGGGAATATTTGCAAAACTATCATGAGGATGACAATAAGTCCTGCACCAGCTGAAATACCCAAAATGAAAGGGTCGGCAAGACTATTACGTAACATTCCTTGCAGTAGTGCGCCTGACATTCCCAAAGCTGCGCCAACAATGAGAGCAGCTGTAATGCGTGGTAGACGCAAATCCCAGAGAATTGTCTGTTTGATGGGATCGCCTTTGTGGATAAGTGCTTGCCATAATTCAGCAACACTTAAGGGTACTGCTCCTTGAGAGAGGGAAAGCGCTAAAGTTACCACTAGTGCTGTACCAAAAAGTAAAATAGCCCAGAATATGCGGTGTTTGGTAAAAACTGTCTGCAATTGCTTAGTCACATCACGGTAGATTGAAAAGTGCAGTTGGGTAGCAGCAGAGGTGTGCGATCGCTGCAATGCCACTTTCAATACTAATACTTTCCCCTCAGGCTCGATCCTCTCTAATACGATACACCAAGAATTGCTCTTTCACGACCAATTTTCCATGTGTCAATTTTAACGTTTGTAGCTAAAAAAACGAGGATAATACCCAAGGCAGATAGTGAAATATATATAATTATTTTTCTATCATGAATAGAATATTTCCTAATATTTTAGATATTGCTATAAGTAAAAATTATTATAATCATTTTTAGTAGATAAATAATAAAATATAAATTTACATATAAAAAATAAAAATATTTATTTAATACACAAATATATTTTAATAAGTAAATGTGTCAGTTTCATTGGATACTTTTGAATTCAGATATATTTTTAATGGCAAGTGTGAGAGGATACGTGAAAGCAAATCTACTACTAACTTCTGTTAATGGGGTAAGTTTACTGTGCTTACTTGCAGGATTGTCCCCTGTTCAGGCAATACCTGCTGGTAACGAAGCCCAATATAATACCGAAACTTTAAAACTAGCTGAAAAAATATCTGATTTGAAAACTCAAGCTAGTTACAAAGCAAGCAATGATAATTACAAACTTTTCTTTTCCAACGAGAAATTGATTGCATCGATAGATGTCAGCACAAAACAAGATTCACTTATTGTAAATGAAAAGCAGCAAAGTACTGAATTAGCACTAAAGATTTCTGATGATTCCTCGCCTCAAAGTACTTTAGAGTCTTCACACTTATCTTTAGGGGCAAACACCATTGCACAAGTCACATCTGTATCGCAACTATCAGATGTACAGCCTACAGACTGGGCATTTCAGGCATTACAATCTTTAGTCGAGCGTTACGGTTGTATTGCAGGATATCCAAACGGCACTTATCGTGGCAACCGTGCTATGACTCGCTATGAATTTGCTGCTGGTTTGAATGCTTGCTTGGATAGAGTCAACGAGCTAATTGCCACAGCAACTGCTGAATTGGTAACCAAGCAAGATTTAGCCACTTTGCAAAAACTGCAAGAAGAATTTGCCGCTGAATTAGCAACACTGCGGGGTCGGGTAGATGCTTTGGAAGCTCGTACAGCCGAATTAGAAGCGAATCAGTTTTCTACAACTACCAAACTCAATGGAGAAGTAATTATCGCAGCCATTGGTGCCACAGGAGGCGCGTCGGGTAGGGACGATCCCAATATCATCTTGACAAACCGAGTCCGGTTAAATCTCAACACCAGCTTTACAGGCAAAGATTTACTCATTACTGGATTGCAAGCTTATAATTTCTTGGGTGGTGTGGATGGAAGTGGTAGCCTGCAAGAGAGTTTAGGATTAGCATCACCAATACTTAGTGCTAGCAGCGCTCGTACTAGCTTTGAACCTCAATTTCCTGGGGTCGATCCCAAAACTTTGTCAGGTATAAGTGCAAACTCGCTTCAACTTTACAAGCTGCTTTACATCTTTCCTGTCGCTGATAAATTAACATTATTTGCTGGGACTGCTGCTGAAGTATCGGATGCTTTTCCTACCCTCACACCTTTTTATGGCGAAGGACAAGAGGCGATTTCCCGCTTTGCGAGTTTGAACCCTGTGGTACGTGTCTCTGGCGGTACTTCCGGTTCTGGGCTAGCATCTGCTGCTGGCTTTATTTTTCAGATTTCTAAGCAACTAGATTTGAGAGCTTTATACGGCAATGCCAATGCCAACATTCCTCAACGAGCTGCTGACATCCAGCCAGGAGTTTCTGGCACACCCTTGGGATCTGGCGTTTTTGGGGGTAGTAGTGTCGTAGCAGCCCAATTGACTTTTAGACCAAGTAGTTCCATAGATATTGGTCTGAACTATGCAAACAGTTATCACGATATAAATATCTTAGGTACAGGATTAACCAGTAGTGACATTGGTTCTTTGGTAGGGCCTGGCCTCGATCTGGGTACGCCTGTAAAACTCAACTCTGTTGGTGGCACTGTTACTTGGCGTTTTTCCTCAAAAATTGCCTTATCTGGCTATGGCGCGGCATTTTTTGTTGACGATTCTTCTGGTGCTGTTGATGCTTCTACTACCTTCACCAGTTGGATGGCAGGTATTCATTTCAACGATTTATTCCAACAGGGGAACAACGCTGGGATCATTTTTGGACAACCGCTATATCGCAGCGATGCCGATGGTCAAGCTCAGCTTGCGCCTGATGGTGCCAATAGAGCTGTTCCTTACCATCTGGAGGCTTACTACCGCTTTCGGGTGAATGACAATCTCAGCATTACCCCTGGTGCATTTGTCTTATTTAATCCTGAAAGTGACAGCAATAACGACACAACAACAGTAGGTGTACTTCGTACTACTTTCACTTTTTAAATCAGGGGAGTTAGGAGTACAGACGCGAGCGATTAATCGCGTCTGTACAGGAGTTATTATTCTCCCCCTGCCTCCTCTGCTCCTCTGCTCCCCTGCTCTCACTTCCTCCGCTCTTGCAACTTGCGATACACTGCTTTCAAATCAAGTTGATGGTGCGCTAGAGCAACCAGTGTATGGTAAAATAAGTCCGCAACTTCGCCTGCGATCGCATCCGCCTCATTATCCTTAAAGGCCATTACCACCTCAGCGGTTTCTTCACCTATTTTCTTTAAAATCTTGTTGTCACCGCCAGCCAATAACTTACAGGTGTAAGAACTTTCTGTTGGATTGTCGCGGCGATCGCATATTACCTGAAATAATTGCGACAACGTATCTCCTGGTGGGGGGACGATTTTCTCTTCTATTTGATGAAAACAACTGCGTTCGCCAGTGTGGCAAGCAATCTCTCCTACTTGCTCTACCCCAATTAATAGTGCATCACTATCACAGTCATAACGAATGCTCTGCACTTTCTGAATATGTCCAGAAGTCGCTCCTTTGTGCCACAATTCTTGACGGGAACGACTCCAAAAAATAGTTTCTCCAGTTTCTAAAGTCTTTTGCAATGACTCCCGGTTCATCCATGCCATCATCAAGACAGTACCATCTAAATAATCTTGAATAATTGCTGGCACTAAACCCCGTTCATCGTAGCGAATTTTCTCAACAGGGATAGGTTGGTGTAATGAATGCAGGTCAGTAGAAAACATACCAGCTAATTTGTTCTCATGAGAGCGATCGATCATTTCACGATACCATTCTGAATAGGACAACTGGTATGATTGGTTTAAAACAAACTTCTTATCTACTACAGTGCTGCAGAAATAAAAATACGCTGCAAAACAGCGTAGAAGCCTGGAATAAAAAGTTTTTTAATTTTACAAAACGGTACTAGTGCCGTATGTTCAAAAATAACTCTCAAGTAAAAAAAGGTTAAAAAGCTGATGTTAAAAGCTTTCTTCCCCTCTAATTTGAAAGAGGGTGTGGGGTGTAGGGGGAATTTCTCCCTTGTCTCTCCGAAGTTAGCCCGGAGGGAAACCCTCCTTGCGACTTCTCTCCTTGTCTCCCTTGTCCCTTTTTCATATATTACGGTGAAATTTTTTCATTAGGACTGCCTCCTGCCTTCTCAACACTAGCCCCTAACAAAAGCATTTCTATCCATAGCGGACTGCATCTTGACAGCACTCAACGCGACTTGGTGAGCCTTTGATGCTTCACCATACCAATGGATAGCTGAGTTAAAAGCTGCCCGGTAAAGATCCTGGTATGCCTCAGATAATCTAGTCCGAATCTCTAAAGGCAAGTCTTCATTCGACGTATATAACATTTTGTTATTTTTTAGTTCAATTTATTTTATACAATAAAAGTTTTGAGCAGTTTTTGACCCTATCCTAAGATAGAGCTTTAGATAGAGCTTTTTTATTGCCCACTATCAGGAGAGAGCCTTGGTAAATACGACGATTAAAACCACAAAATCACAAGAAATTTTCACTGCTGCCCAAAATCTCATGCCAGGAGGAGTCAGTTCTCCGGTTCGTGCTTTCAAATCCGTAGGCGGACAACCCATTGTTTTCGATCGCGTTAATGGCGCGTACATTTGGGATGTAGATGGCAACAAATACATTGACTATGTGGGCACTTGGGGCCCAGCCATCTGCGGTCATGCCCATCCAGAAGTGATTGCAGCATTGCATGAAGCCTTGGAAAAAGGTACTAGTTTTGGTGCCCCCTCAGTTCTAGAAAATATCCTGGCAGAAATGGTCATCGATGCCGTTCCCAGCATCGAAATGGTAAGATTTGTCAACTCTGGGACTGAAGCTTGTATGGCAGTGTTACGCCTGATGCGAGCTTTCACCCAACGGGAGAAAGTCATCAAGTTTGAAGGCTGCTACCACGGTCACGCTGACATGTTCCTCGTGAAAGCAGGCTCTGGTGTTGCCACACTCGGTTTACCCGATTCGCCAGGAGTCCCTAAAGCAGCAACAAGCAGTACACTGACTGCACCTTTCAATGACTTAGAAGCTGTCAAAGCTTTGTTTGAGGAGAACCGTGACGAGATTGCTGGTGTGATTCTAGAGCCAGTCGTGGGTAACGCTGGATTTATCACTCCCGATGCTGGTTTTCTAGAAGGTTTGCGGGAACTTACCCAAGAGCATGGGGCATTATTGGTGTTTGACGAAGTGATGACTGGCTTCCGCATTGCCTACGGTGGCGCTCAAGAAAAATTTGGCATTACACCCGATTTGACAACTCTAGGCAAGGTAATTGGTGGTGGCTTACCAGTCGGAGCCTATGGCGGACGGCGGGATATCATGTCAATGATTGCCCCCGCGGGCCCTGTGTATCAAGCCGGGACACTTTCGGGAAATCCCTTAGCAATGACTGCTGGTATTAAGACGCTGGAATTGCTGCAAAAACCCGGTACTTACAACTATCTTGACCGGATTACTCAAAAGCTAGCAGACGGTTTACTGCAAATTGCTCAAGAAACTGGTCATGCTGCTTGTGGCGGTCATATCAGCGCCATGTTCGGCTTATTTTTCACCGCTGGTCCCGTCCATAACTACGAAGATGCCAAGAAATCGGATACAGCTAAATTCGGGCGTTTCCATCGCGGCATGTTAGAGCGCGGTGTTTACTTAGCACCTTCTCAGTTCGAGGCTGGATTTACCTCTTTGGCTCACACTGAAGAAGATATTGAGCAAACTTTAGCGGTTGCACGGGATGTACTGTCTAGTCTCTAGGTGTCAGAGGATAGGGGTTTAAGGAGATTGGGGTGTCAGGGGATAAGAGTGTAAGGGAAAGAATGGGATTCCCCCAATCTCCACTCCCACTCCCCACTCCTTTATGAATTTGGGCTTTTTTGTAATTCTTATCATTAATTGAACTTTTCCTCATTTATTCCACAGACTTTCCACAGGTATTTCATCTGTTTTCCACAGATGTTCTACAAGTTAATAGGCTTTTGTTGACTTATTGGGGATTTCGTTCTGGTAGTGCCAATAAATCTTAGTTACTGAGTTATTGTAAAGTTACATAACGAAAATATCGCTATAAACTTGATTGTGTCGTAAATATTTATTTTTTCTATAGTTATATTTAATATTTTGCAACATTGACAAACCTACCCCCTTTAGGCGCAAAATAATTCCGCAGGCTTTTGCAGTCCGTTCAACCAATCACACTCAATGTATAAATTTACTTAAGTGTTATGCCAAATTGGTGGATAGGCGAAAAGTTATTTGTCCTTATTGATTTGCTCAATAGAAGCAAAATCTCATGAACGCAACAGTTAACATTTTTACAGAGCTTCCTGAAACACTCCATGAATGTCTAAAAAACTACTTAGAACAGCATCCCGATTGGGATGAGCAACGAGTATTGACAGCGGCGATCGCACTTTTTCTGCTACAAAATACAGATGGCGATCGCCGTGTTGCCCAAGTTTATTTAGAAACTTTGTTTCATCGCTGCTAACAACACATTACATCCATGGTGACAAAGTGGGCGATCGCACGCTGAACACCTGCATCTAAGACGGCACAGAGGAGGGGTTTTCGGGCTTTCTGCATAGATTAGGGAATTATAACTAATTAGCTAGACTTGATATTAAAAGAAATTTCAGGCTGTGGCTGGGCTTTGTCGTCCCGCACAGTGCTGGTCTTTGATATGAATATCTAGTTTGGATTTTTAGGCAGGCGATCGCAGTAGCCACAATCAAGTAACAATGTCGATCAGCCGTGGCTACGCTGACTTGAAAAAGGCAGATGGCAGAAGGAAAGAAAGTTTTTTCATCTGTCTTGGTGTATGTAGTTCATGACGGCTACTTATATACAAAGTGTAAGTAGGTCGACGTGAAAATTTATCGTTAAGGTAAGGTAGAGGAGCCACTGCGGTGAGGTAGCCCCCGTCTTGGATGCCACTTGCTACCCTGCGGGAAAGCTACGAGCGAACAAGTCGGCAGAACCGCCCATGAGACTGGCTCCCCAAGACCGGAGTGGCTCTGCTTTGCGTCGTTAGCGCAGCGTTAGCGAGTCATCGAGCGTCTGGCAAAGTGACGAACCCGAAGGGGAAGAGGGTTTTAGCTAACTTTACTTTTCGTTACACAGTTCTGTTTATTTGCGCCTTTCTACTTATACACAAAGAATTTTACTTAATGTTAAAAAAGTGGAATCGGTTGAATGTAGAAAAGTGTCCATGAGATTATAAGTGGTCTTGTTTGTTTCACGACTAAATAAGATTGCATATTGCTTTTAATACTGTTGAGAATGCAAACATTCTTTGCATTTAATCTGATTTTAAAATTAGCTTTTAATGCAGTTCGCTACAATAAATATAGTTTTTGTTTTGAACTTTTGAAGAAGTCTAATATTTAATTATGGTTATGCGTTTTCACATAATTGCAGGTACCTTCATGGCTGCCAGTGTTGGTATAGGTACACTTTTGGGCATTGCAGCTCCTGCTTCAGCTCAAGAGATAATAACTTGTTCAAGCCATAATAATCAGAGGAATACTTGTTCGATACCTACTAGAGGCAGAGTGAGATTTGTTAGGCAATTGTCTAACGCCAGTTGTAGAGGAAATTGGGGTTATAGGAGAAATCGTATCTGGGTGAAAAATGGCTGCCGAGCTGAGTTCTCAGTTGGCAATCGCAGAAACGATAGATATGACAGAAACGACAGGTATGACAGAAACGACAGGTATGACAGAAACGACAGATATGACAGAAATGACAGGTATGACAGAAATGACAGGTATGACAGAAATGACAGGTATGACAGATAGTCAACTGGGTATTTAATCAACATAGCAAGTAGAAGTTAACAAACAGCACAGTTAAACTGCGTAAAATCCTTTGCAGGCAAACACAACAACGGTGCTAACACTTTCACCGCTGTTGCTTGGTTGGGACTTGGGATCGCAATTGGAGGAGATTAGGCAATGTTGCCCAACATTTGTTGTACGGTCGGGGTTATTCTACTTGTATATACAATTCATACCCAGTTAAATCTCTAATTCCAGTGATTGCTAATTTATGCAATGTCTGCGACAAGTCACTAAGAGTGTCTACGCTTGTGCAATTACGGTATGGTCATCAAAACTGAACCATTAGTTTCTCGGTTAGGTGCTAATCTGATTGCAAGTCATGTGAAAGACCAACTGGAAAACAAAGAGAAGATCCCACAACCAAGCATGAAAATGCTTTCCACTTACACCCTCACACCCCTGTACCCATTTTCAAGCCAGAGGTTTAAAACACAATAATTGCCCACATACTAACACCCAAAGCGATCGCAGCTAAATGTTGTCCAAGCATAGCTCTCAGTGGTTGCCGCGCAATTTTTTGAGTTAATACAATTGTTAACAGCACTGAGAAAATTAGCGTTACACCTTGCAAAAAAGACATTACAGCCGGATGCGCCACTAATACAGGCAATTGCTCACCGCTCAAACCAAAGGTAGCAAAGGTCACAGGTAAAATACGCCCACCTTCACCCAAGCCTAAGCGCAGGTAATGAGCTAAATTACCTCCCAACACTAACGGTAAATAGCCATAGGCAAGCTCTACAAACGATCGAGGCTTACACCCAAATTGAAATAGTTGTATCAAGCCATATCCCAGAAATGTTACAGCCACCGGGATAATCAAAGCTAGCAGCGATAATCCTAAATGTAGCCAAAAATTAGTTAAATCTAGTTGTAACCCCAACCCAGATAATATCTCTGGTAAGCGATGCAGATATACTCCACCCAATAGCAAAAACAACAATGCTACTTCATATTTACGGTGTACATGAGTTGTCCACAACTCAATACCAGGGGGACGCAAATTGAACTCGACAGAACGGTGGGGACAAGCTTTCAAACAAGTCATGCACAGCACGCAATCTCTGTTATCTTCTAACTGTGCGGGGTGAGAGTACAAAGGACACCCATTAGTTTCCATGCCTTCGCCTTTTTCCGGCCCGCCTTTGTAACACTGATAAGTAGTGCAAGTGGCAGAACAGATACCTTGCTGCGCCCGGAGTTCAGTCATGGAGAGTTTGGCAAATAAACCATTCATACCGCCAATGGGGCAGAGATAGCGACACCAAAACCGCCGCTCAAATAGAGCTGAGAAAATCATCGCCCCAGCGGTAATTAATAGCAGCAAACAAGCGCTCAGGTAAGCAGTATTTTCTAAATGCCAGAGTTCTTCCCATAAGAAAATCAAGGAAAACAGCCCAAATACAAACCATCCGCCCCATTTTTCAGCTTTCTCTCTCGGCCAGCGCTTGAGTTTTCGCGGCCACAACCATAGTGATAGCTTTTGCGTAATTTCTCCGTAAATCATGAAGGGACAGACAGCACACCACACACGCCCCAAAAAGGGAAACAGAAACAGGAAGAAAGGCCACCACCAAGCCCAAAATAGATTTAAAGCAAAATTGCGATCGCGTGTTTGCGGGCCGATAAATAACACTCCAACAAGAATAGCAAAAGCTGCAACAGTGAAACCATAGTTGATGCGATCGGGCCACCAAGAACTCCGCAAAAACCGCCGCAAACCAGGATAAGCGTTCAACAAATTGACGCGAAATTGCTTTTTCTTAGTGTCAGCTGACCAAAAGATTTCTTCTGTTAACTCTCGTCTTTCTCCTGCTTGCACAATTGCCCGTTCGACCAAGTTTTTCAACTCTTTGAGATTGCCGGGAAAATCATAAGACTGCAAGCGGCGCAAAGCTTCGGGGGTAATGTGCGGTTTAGGTAAACCTCTGGCTCGAACGTACAGACTGGTGTAATATTCTACTTGAGCTTTAATATCAGCCTTCCGTACCCGCAGCGGTGGTACTTTGATAATGTGACCAACACAGCGTTCAATTGTCGCCTGGGTTTTTTCGGAAACAATAAGAATTCTGGCGTTACTGGAGCGAGGTTCAGCGACTGGTTCTCCGGGACGAGGAACAGGGGTATATTTGCCCGTTTTCAGCAACTTCTCCATGGACGGTAATAACTCTGTTGGCAAGTCTTGGATGTTGTTGAGAATTAGGCTGCCTTCTCCCAGCCATTCCAAAAGTCCTGGTTTACCCCCAGCGCGACCGAATAAATCTGCGCCGCTAGTTTGTAGAATCCCACAGTTGACTTTAATAATTGGTTGTCGTCGTTGGGGAGAACTGTAGTGAATCAAGGCGGCTATATTATCTTTTTCTAAGCCTGGTTCCCCAAAAATATCTACAGATTTGCGGTCAGCAGCGGCTTCTCGAATTTGTTCTCGCAGACGCACGGCGTAGCGACTTGTACCGACGATTCCCCGTTGCGCTTTGGTGACTAAATATGGTCGCAAGGCTACGGAACGTTCTTGTTCGTAAGATAAAGCAGATGTTACCTGAGCTAATTCTTGAGCCAATTGTCGAGAAAAAGCTTGAGTAATTTCAGAGTATTGGCTGACTAAGTCACGAAATTTAGCGGCAGGTATAAACCATAAGTGACATTCTGTGACGGCGGTAATTGTGAATTCGGCTAACTCATCTAAGAGTAATTCCTGGAGGTGAATAACTGAGCCGGGAAGGAACCCACGAGCAAAAGCTGGGTTACTTTGATTGGTATTATCGCTTTCGAGTTGACCTTCTACAAGAATGTAAAGCGCTTCTGGGGAAGTACCTTCGCTAACTAGAGTTTTTTGGGCTGGCACAACTTGTTCTTCGATCGCTTGGGCGATCGCATCTAAAACCTCAGGTGAGAGAATTCCTAAAGTCGTGCGTTCTTGTAGCCATTTAACTTTGTCTGGAGATGTCATTGTCTGTTCTCCGTTCAGGCTGCTGTATAAAAGGATTATCCCTGAAAGCAATGTCAAAAGAGCTGCGTTATGAGTTTATCGGATCTGCCTAATCTCTGGGTTCCTTTGGTACTGTTAGGTTTAATCGTGCTGGCGGCTGTGTTTTTCAGTCGCAGCAGTTGATATGCTCTAGTCTAAAGATTATGTTAGATAAAGCAGTAGTGCCTTGTTTTGTCTAACAGCACTTTGGTAATAATCAACAATTTCGTTGTAGTAATTCGTCATCCCTTCCAACATTTCTTCATCAGACCAGTCAATCCAAGGTATTGGTTCTGGCTTCTGAGATTCTCGGATAAAACGATTTTGGAAACCCTCTTGTGAAAGTTCTAATAACCCATCAAGAATTTGTCTGACTTCATCACCTGGTTCTAGATACCGGATGGGACCATAACTCGTTTCATAACCAATTTCTTTTCCAGCACCAAAAGCATTAACTAAAGGCAGACCATCCCAAGCAGAATTTTTTATCACTAGAAATGGCAGGAAATCTTTTTTATATCCTTTCTCTACGATCAATTCTGAAATTTTACCTTGAGATGTAGCATAATAACATGCTATGTAGCCAGCTAATAAAAATGTTAGTTCTTGCCAACATTTGTCTAAATCTAGTTCGGGGTTTTCCCACTCAGCGAGGAACTGTTTTTCGAGAGCCTGCCAATCATACTTATGTTTCCATTTTTGGCGCTTTCCAGGAATCAACCAACTTAAACCTTTACTTTCAGGTAGTTTCCCAAACCTCGCTCTTGCATCTTGTTTCATCTTATCAGCAGAGTTTCCTGTCCAATAACTTGCTCGTTGCCAAAAAGCAGATTCTGGCAACCATTGAGCATCACGAAATGCACCTATTATAAGCGGGTCTTCTCTAAGAAAATCAAGTGTTGAACCAGAAATCTGCTTAATCTGACCCGTAATTCCCATACAATTTTCTTGGAATACTTAAAACTTACTTATTCTTTCCACAGTATAGCTACTGCAACGATTCTAAAATCACATGCAAGTACAATACCTAAATACGAAAAATGTTAAAATCGCAAAACCCACTCCTACATAAAATACGCTATAAATTCCTCCCAAAACGAAGACTATACCCATCAAGAGCGGGCCTAAAGTTTGCCCTAATCCCAAAAATGTCCTATTGACAGATAAAATTGTTGTCATATATTCTCTAGGTGCTAAATTAGCTAAAAGTATTTGAATACTATGGAAACTGCTCCCCAAACCAATGCCAAAAATTGTAGTGGGAATTAATAAAAACCAGATATTAGGCATTAAAGGAACAATCAACATAGCTAAAGCATACAAAATAAAAGATGCTTGAATTAAAGTTTTCGGTTTAAATCTTCTAGCTAATTTTCCCAACTGAGAAGATGTAATTGCAATTGCTACATAAACACTGGAAAGTAACATACCAATTGTGACAGGTGAGGCTTGGAATATATCATTAGTTAATTGTGGTAAGTAAGTTATGTAAGCACCATAAAGGAGAACAAAGTTACCAGCACTAGCAATAAATAATCCGAATAATTTGCGATTTTTGAGAACTTTTGCTGTATTGATTAAGTCAACTTGGCGATTGCGATCGCCTTTTGGTTCGGGATTCTTAAGTGCGAATAAAACTAGCAATCCAATGGGAATCGCCACTACAGGCAGCATAAAGGGATAATACCAACCCATTGTTGCCAATGCACCGCCAATCGTTGGATAAGTAGCTGTACCGACATTAGTAATAGTGGTATTGTAGCTGATTGCAGTAGTATGTCTATTTCTAGTATATAAATCACCAATTAAAATAATACTGAGAGAAAACAAAGAAGCAGCACCAATGCCTTGGAGAAAACGCAAACATAGTAACAGATTAAAGTTACGAGAGAAGGCACAAGCTGTACCAGCAATACCATATAAAAATAGTGAAGTAATAATAAAATTTTTTCTGCCCCATCTATCAGCAAGGATATCAATAACAGGTCCTAAAACAACAGCAGGAAAAGTGAAAACTGTAATTAATAAACCAACATCGCTTGGGTTTACTTTCAATTCTTTCGCTAAGCTAGGGAAAGCTGGAGTGATGCTAGAAACTCCGAGAACAGCAATTAATGCTACTGCACAAATAATCTGAAAATTCAGCTCTAGATATATTAGTTTGCGCTGCTCAAATTGACTTTTTTCTTCTATTGGATTCATAAAATTACCCTGTTTATAGCAGTCTAGAATAATTTGTGAAACTTGCAAAGCTCTCTATTTTTCTCTTCTCCTTAACGTACTTAGTGTACTTGGCGTACTTAGCGGTTTGATAAATAAATCTTCTCACGACTCAAACAGAATTACTATATGAATATACAAAAACGCGAAGCGACTAGAGAGAAGCTTCGCGTTTCCTTGCTCAAAATTATGAATTACGCATTACGAATTACGAATTATTATTAGGCTGCGGCTTTTTCTTCCAGTGGTTTAAAAGTTTTTTTGGTAGCACCGCAGATAGGACAATGCCAATCATCAGGAATTTCTTCAAAAGGCGTTCCAGGTGCAATTCCCGAATCAGGATCGCCAGCTACAGGATCGTAAATCATACTGCATTGTCTGCAAATCCATTTACGAGTTTGAGGATCGTCACCTGTAACTCTGGTTGTTGCTTGTCCTCCATTTAATACTTCTAAAGCTTCAGTATAGCGATCGGCATGGTAATTTTCGATGAATTTTAACAAACCAAAACGATGTGCAGCGTTACGAAATGTAGTTGCATGTTCAGTGGATTCTTGAGCTTGTTTCAAAAATTCTTCCGCAGCCGGATTATCGCGATCGCGTTGAGCAGCAGCAGCAAACTCTGGATACATTGTGGTGTATTCATAGGTTTCACCTTCAATGGCCAAAGATAAGCATCGAGAAGCAATTTCCCGTTTTTGTTCGTCAGTTAAAGCCGATGCATCTTCTACCACAATTTCTGGATGCAGCAACCTAAAATGTGCAAAAGCATGTTCGGTTTCTTGTTCTGCTGTTTCTTTAAAAAGTTTCGCCAAGTCTGTAAATCCGAGTTTACGCGCCACATCAGCAAAAAACAGATACTTGCGATTTGCCATCGATTCACCACCGAAGGCAGCTTCTAAGTTTTGCAGTGTAGTAAAGTTTGATAAGTCCATGATTTTGTTGTCTGTAACGTGATTGGTTTCTGGAAAATACAGAATTTAAACGTGTATACAAGAAAAGTATCTAATGAATTTTAAACGTTTTATACAACACTTTTTTCACATCGATATACCCGTTTTGTCAACTGTTAGGCTAATTATAAAACCGAAAATATATTATGGTTTTATTTAATTAAATATTAATCATTTTTAAAAGATTATTCACTTATTTACTAAAAACTTGCGTTACCGTTGACGAGAATTTCTTGACCATTAATCCAACGTGCTTTCTCACTGACAAGAAAAGCAATCACATCAGCAATATCAGTAGGGTATCCTAGGCGACCAAAAGAACTAGCGATCGCCGCCTGCTTTAGTTCATCTGGTACTCCGTCAAACATTCCTGGAATAGTGCCACCAGGCATTACACTGTTAACAGTGATACCCCGTCCTCCCAGTTCTTTGGCCAACACATGAGTAAATGTCTTTGCGGTTTCCTTGCTAGCAATGTAAACGGCTAAACCAGCTTGCGGATAAATGGTGGTACTAGAAGAGATATTGATGATTCTGCCGCGATCGTTCATGTGCCGCGATGCTTCCTGCAAGGCAAATAAGACACCCCGGACGTTGACTGCAAACACTTTTTCGTATTCTTCTTCAGTGACATCGGAGATTAGCGAGCTAGTTGCAATGCCTGCATTATTAACCAAAATATCTAGCTGACCGAACTTGTCAAGGGTTTTTTGAAAGAAACGGCGAATGTCTGCAACTTGGCTCATGTCTGCTTGTACGGCTAAAGCCTTTCCCCCCTTTGCTGTAATTGTAGAGATTAATTCTTGAGCTTCAGTAGCACTACGAGAGTAATTAAATGCAACAGATGCTCCATCATCTGCTAATCTTTCCGCTATGGTTCTGCCGATACCTCGTGCAGCACCCGTTACGATCGCAACTTTTCCAGTTAAAGTTGACATAAAATCAAATTTCCTCAAAGACTAATTATTTTAGGATTGAATTGAGTTTTCTTTGTATCTTAGTGGTTTAAAAATAAATGGATTAACTACCAAGACACTAAGTAATGTAAATATCAACTAATAGATATCTGGCAATTGCTTTACTATATAAATTATTAAGCTTGAATGCTAAACAATGCAGCATGAAAAAGTCCTAACCCTTTAGGACTTTTAAACGAAAACTTTCAATTGTTATGCATTATTTAGTCTGAAAAAGTCATATCCTGAAACAGGGATTGGGGATTGGGAAAAGTGTAAAGAGGAATAGAAACTCTTAACTTCTGCCTCCTACCTATAGAATTACGCTATTCCACCATTGACGCGGATATTTTGTCCAGTCATCCATCGTGCTTCATCGCTGGCGAGAAACGCTACCACATCGGCGATTTCTTGCACATCTCCTAGTTTGCCAAAGGCTGCCATATTAGCTAGACGGTCAATCTGTTCTTGTGTTTTGCCTTCTCGAAACAGTTCTGTATCTGTAGGGCCAGGAGAAATAACATTGACAGTGATTTTCTTTGTACCCAATTCCTTAGCTAGTACTCGCGTAATTTGTTCAACAGCACCTTTGGTTGCCACATAGGCACTATAAGTTGGTAACATCATGGCTGTGGTTGATGAGGAAAAGTTGATAATCCGTCCCCCCTCTGCCATATATAGCGCGGCTTGTTGACAAGCAAAATAAGTGCCTTTGACATTAACGGCATAAATCTTGTCAAAATCTGCTTCTGTAGTTTCAGTAATTGGCTTATAGAAGGCAATTCCGGCATTATTCACCAAAATGTCAACCTTACCAAAGCGTTCAATAGTTTCTTCAAACAGCCGTTCAATATCGGCTACTTTGCTAATATCTGCTTGCACAGGAGTCGCCTGTACTCCTAATTTCTCAATTTCCACAACAACTTCTTGTGCTTTGGTTGCATTACCCGCATAGTTAACGACAATAGACGCACCGTTACCTGCTAACTTCAGGGCGATCGCTCGTCCAATACCTCGCGATGCACCAGTAACAATTGCAACCTTTCCTGCTAAAGCTGCCATAGATTCACCCAGTTTTACTTCAATTGACTCTTGCTGCTGCACCATAAAGCTAATTTCTAACTTCGTTTCGATGTTTACTTGTGTTTGCTGGTGATAACTAGCTCAAAAAGTGGAGATAAAGATTGTTCGCAATAGATAGTACATTTGTTCTATTAATTGTTAAAGTTGCTCAAAGTTAAAACACACCCAAAATGCTTCTAGTGAGTTATTTTAGAAGCATTTTGTTTGCCCAGTAGCGATCGCTTCGCAACTATTTTTTGAAATCCACGTCACCTTTATAAGTCTTGTCTCTAGGCTTGCCCTTCTGGTGCATAAGATTTCTTAGGAGGTGAGGGAGGTCGGCAGGTTTCGCAATTATTTCAGCCAGCACTTTTATTAAACAGAATTCAGGAGGAGTCAGTGACGGGTACGCAGGGGTCTCCCCAAGTAGAGCAACTGGCGTTCAGAATTCAGTATTAAGTATAAATTATATACAAAACTACGGGTGCATAAGTGGTGAAAAACAGCGCTAAATAAAGGTATAGCAGACTAAAATTATTGACAGGTTGAAATCTCTCAATAAAGCTGCAATCTGCTGTATATCTAAAGAATATGCCATAAAATGCCGGGTATATATCTACAGACGGATGAATAATAATTACTTTTTAGGTAAGAATTAATACTTAAAAGGTGCAAATACCTATCAAATAAAAATTCTGGGGAGAATAATTTATGAAATTTAAAACCGTATGTGCAAGCATAGCGGTCGCTACTTCTGTGGCTACAGGTATGATATTTGTTCCTCAATCTCATGCACTGGCTCAAAACAGCCCAACTCAAACCGAACAAGCGAATTCAAGAGCGTCAAGGTCTTTGGAAATTCAATGGCTTTTGGGGTTTATACCCTGGCCAACATTCACTAGAAATTCAAATAGTCCCAGTAGCCAAAATTCAGGTAATAGCACTATCTATGCAAATAACCCAAACAATCCCATACGAACAAATATAGGTAACCCAAATAGGCCAAAACCAATAGGTACAAAGCAAGGATATAACCATAAACAAGTACCTGTTCCTGTCTTAATACCAGGACTAGCTGCTTTTGGTGTAGGCTTAATACGCAAACATCGCCAAGAGCAAAAGCAAATGGAGATAAAATAAATTACTTCATTACCTATAAAAGGTAAACAGTGAGACGAATATTCGTTCTCACTGAAACATATTCAGATTATTCATAAATCTTTAGGTAATTGACTTTAAGCACGTACTGATTTTAGAGTATTTGCTAATTTTACAATGCTTAATTAGTAGTTGATAAAAGGAGGTTTTGATTCCTTTGAATAGCTATAAAAAGTATGTTTATAAAATCCAACAAATATTACCAATATATTTAGCAAAAAACCATAATCGAATTGTTTTGTGTGGTTTGGCTATAGGTTTGTACTATTACTTATCTTTTTGGTTAAAGACATTAACACAGTTCCTGATTGGTGGCAGTACATTTCCATTGTTGACAGTTACTACGGCTTATTTAGCATTACAGGAGTTATGGCAACAGAAAAATCAACTTGCTAAGTTAAATCCTGCAATCATCCAACGACGACTAGGCCATAGTTTGATTTTATTTGGAGTTGGTCTTTTCCCTTACAGTCTTAACAAAGGGTGGTCTCAAGCATTAGTTTGGCTAGTAATTTTAGTAGGTATTGTCCTTAGTACTTGGGGGCTGAAGTTCTTTAAACGCTATAAACGTCAAATTTTTTTGATGATTTTAAGTATCTATCCTGGTATTTACTCTCTACCAGGATATATATGGCGAGCCTTTACTCCTGAAAGAACAATGGATCGCATTCAAGCTTGGAGCGTTAATTTAGCACTTCACACCATAGGTTATCCAAGCAGTATAGATGAAACATGGGTGAAATTACCTACAGGTAGTGTAGATATAGGATGGGGTTGTAACGGATTTGATTTGATGGTCTTGATGCTTGTGACTAGTCTGTTAATAGGTATGGTTTACAGACTAAAGGGCTTCCAGATATTAACAATAAGCTTTTTGGGATGCATTCTTGCTTTTACTTTCAACACTGCTCGCATTGCATTACTGGCAATCTCTGTTGCTTATTGGGATGTAAAAGCATTTGATTTTTGGCATGATGGTTGGGGAGGACAAATTTTTTCAGCAGTCATGTTTACAGCATTCTATTACCTGCTTATTCAACTGCGGCTACTGGATTTTGAGCGCAAATCCAAGCTGCATTGACATCCTCTCGCCGCTAACTGCTTTGGTTAACTAAATAACTAAAAGATAGAAGCCAGGAATTATAAGAATCCGGTTTGATTACTAAACATACTTGTGTAGGGAGGGAATAGGAACAGGCAAAAGGCAGGTAGAAATGTACTGAGTTTTTTCAAAAATCAAATATGAGTCCTATAGGAGAATATTCTAACTCCTAACTTCTAACTCAGTACTCCCATACTTCCCTACCGATGGCTGGCAGAAGGGACTTTTTCATCATGACTAGAATCAGTCAACTGAGGTTTGCGACGCGACCGCAAGCGATCGCGAATTCTGCCAATCACAATATAGAGAATTGGCACCACAAACAAACTCAATAAAGTCGAGACAATCATTCCCCCAGCAACTGCTGTACCAAGAGATTTTCTACTAGCTGCCCCTGCTCCTTCAGGATTTACCAACGGCCAAATACCGAAGATAAAAGATAAGGAAGTCATGAGAATGGGTCGCAAACGCTCTTGTGATGCTTGCACTGCTGCTTTAGTAATTGAAAGTCCCTGCTCTCGCAGTTGGTTGGCAAATTCCACAATCAAAATAGCATTTTTACTAGCCAAACCAATTAGCATCACTAGACCAACCTGACAAAACACATCGTTGGGCAGACCTCGCAGAGATTGTGCTGACAGTGCCCCCAAAATAGCTAGAGGAACTGACAACATAATAATTAGTGGGTCAACGTAGTTTTCATACTGAGCAGCTAGTACCAAGAAAACGAAAACAAGTCCCAATCCAAAAATTAGTGGCGCTAGACCCCCAGACTCCTTCTCTTCAGCGGTAACCCCCGCCCATTCATAACCCATAGTTGCAGGTAAAACTTCCTGTGCCAGTTTTTCCATAGCTGAGGTTGCTTGTCCAGAACTATAACCAGGGGCTGCGGAGCCGTTGATTTCAATCGAGCGGAACAAGTTGAAGTGATTTATTGTTTGCGCCCCAGTGTTAGGAGTGATTTTCACCAGATTACTCAAGGGAATCATCTGATTATTCACAGAACGAACGTACAATCTCCCAATATCATCGGGGTTAGAGCGAAACTGAGCATCTGCTTGGACATATACCCGATAAGTCCGCTGTAGTAAGTTAAAGTCGTTGACATACCGCGAGCCTAAGTAACTCTGGAGAGTATTAAAAATCTCGTCTACATCAACTTGTAGGGCTTTAGCTTTATTGCGGTCTACTTCAATCAACATCTGAGGCGTATTTGCGCTAAATGTGCTAAACACAGCTTGCAATCCTGGTGTCTGATTACCGCGTTGGAGTAACTGACCCATGACTTGCAGCATGGTATTTAAACCACTATTACCTGCTCTATCTTGTAGCTGAAATTGAAAGCCACCAAAACTCCCTAAACCCTGAATTGATGGTGGATTAACTGGGAAAATTCTTGCTTCGGGAATTGCCGATAGCACTCCCCCTAACTTACCGATAATTGCTGCTGCTGACTGTCCTGATTCGTGACGCTCTTCCCAAGGCTTGAGAGTGGTAAAAATTGCTCCACTGTTAGCAGAGTTGCCACTAAAACCAAAGCCACCGATGGCAAAAGTACCCGTGACTTCTGGCAATTTGAGGATTTCTTTTTCTACCTGAGCCATCACCTTGCTGGTGTAGTTGAGTGAAACCCCCTCTGGCCCTTGGATAATAGTGATGAAATAGCCTTGGTCATCATCAGGGATAAATGCAGTTGGGACGCTGATATAAAGCCAGCCCGTCACCCCCAAAGACAAGATAAATAGCAGCACGACGATCGCTGTCATCCTTGTCAAACGATTGAGTATGCGCTCATATCCTCGGCGTATCCAATCAATAAACCTGTTAATCCGGTCAAAAATCCAGCCCAACCAACCACGTGGTCTTTGTCCCCGACGCAGCAGCAACGCTGAAAGCGAAGGAGTCAGAGTGATGGCAAGAAAGGTAGAAATTGCCATAGAAAAGGCGATCGTCAGCGCAAATTGCTTATATATCTGTCCTGTAGCTCCTGGAAAGAAGGCTACGGGTACAAATACAGCCATTAGCACTAAGGAAGTTGCAATCACTGCCCCGAATAGCTCCCTCATGGACTCAGAGGCAGCCTGACGGGGCGGCATCCCCTCATCCTCGATTAACCGAGAGATATTCTCGACAACGATAATGGCATCGTCAACCACTAACCCTGTTGCCAAGGTTAGACCAAACATCGTCAAGGTATTGATGGAAAATCCGAAAACCTTGATAAAGGCAAAAGTGCCAACCAAAGTTAGGGGAACAACGATGACGGGAATCAGCGTGGTGCGCCAATCCTGTAAGAAGATATAGATTACCAAGACAACAAGTGCGATCGCTTCTATCAAAGTCTTGACAACTTCCGCAAGAGATGCTTCTACAAACGATGTCGTATCAAACGCCACTTGATATTGCATTCCTGGCGGAAAGCGTTGCGCTAGTTGGGCCATTTCCGCTTTTACGGCCTTAGCAACGTCCAAAGCGTTACTTCCCGGAGTGGCAAATATTCCTATCCCCACACCCTCATTGCCTCTAAATCGCAGGAAAGAGTTATAGTCTTGTGCCCCTAGCTCTGCCCGACCTATATCTTTGAGTTTTATCAAGGTGCCATCCGCACCTGTCTTGATTACTATATCTGCAAATTCTGATGGCTCAGTCAGCCTACTCACCGCTTGCAGGTCTATTTGGTACATCTGGTCTGGTTGTGATGGCTGCTGACCAATTTGCCCAGCGCCCACCTGTAAGTTTTGTTCGTTGAGGGCATCAATGACATCCTGGGCAGTGAGGCTGCGACTAGCAAGGCGGTTGGGGTCGAGCCAAAGACGCATAGCATAGCGGCGTTCGCCAAAAATCTGTGCCTCACTCACACCGTTAATTCTTTTGAGGCCATCTATGATGTAGAGGTCGGCATAGTTGCTTAAAAATACGTTGTCGAACTTTTGGTTATCTGAGTACAGTCCCATCGCCAAAAGGATGTTATTAGACTGCTTGTTAACAGTAACTCCCGTTCTCTGTACGGCTTCTGGCAACTGTGGTTCAGCCACAGACACACGATTTTGCACATCAACTGCTGCAATATCTTTGTTCCGCGCTGCGTCAAACGTAACTGTAATCGTACTATTACCATTATTACTACTGCTTGAAGTCATGTACTTCAAGCCCTCAACACCGTTAATTTGGCGTTCTAAGACAGTCGTTACCGTATTTTCAACAACTTCAGCACTGGCACCAACATAATTAGCACTAACAGTAATTTGAGTTGGACTAATATCTGGATACTGCGCCGTAGGTAGCGTTGGAATACTTATTGCTCCTACTAGGAGAATCAGAATCGCGCAGACACTGGTAAATACAGGTCGCCTAATAAAGAAATCAACAAACATCGGGGATTGGGGATTAGGGGCAATGGGGGTTAGGGATTAGGGATTGGGGATGAGGTAGTTCTGAGTCCTGAGTGAAATTCCCCACTTGGAACTCGGTACTCATTACTCAGTACTGATTTATCCCCAGTCGCCAGTTCCCAATATTAAGATTCAGGAACAATCGGCAGGCCATCCCTAAGGTTAAGTAGTCCTGAGATGACAATTTTCTCTTCTGGCTGTAATCCTTCGAGAACTTGGTAATTATTACCTCTAATATTGCCTAACTTCACTAGCTTTTGCCGAGCTACTAGTTGAGACGCTCCTTTTGGCGATGTTTCCGTTTCCGCTACATAGACAAAAGTTTCTCCAGCCACAGGAGATACTGCTGTCGTTGGGATTAAGATTCCAGAACGCTGATTCCAAATCACTCTAGCTCGCGCTAATTGGTCTGCCCGTAGCTGACCTTGTGAGTTGTTAAAAAGTGCTTTGATCAATATTGACTGGGTATCATTATTAGCATTTGGAGCAATGAAAAATACTCGGCTATTACCTACAACTTGACCTTGTGCATTCATTATTTCCACTGGCATTCCCTTACGCAATTGAGGGCCTCGCTCTAGTGGCACAGATATTTTGACTTCTAAAGGTCGGTTTTGGGTAATGGTAACTAGCTGTGTGGAAGTATTAACGAAATCACCTATTTTCACCGGGATGTCGCCAACCGTGCCATCAAAGGGAGCGGTAATTCGATAGTACTGGAGCTGGACTTGTTGCTCGTCAGTATTTGCCTGAGCTTGCTGCAAGCCTTTTTCAGCCTGCAATATGCTGGCTTGCTGTGCTTGAATCTTGGAATTAATAGCACCGAGATTAGCCTTAGCTGTGGCGAGCCTATTGGCATACTGATCCTTAGTTTGCCGAGATACAGCTCCTTGATTCGCCAAACTTGCATACCTTTCGTAATCCTGCTGATTTAGTCGTAAATCCGCAAGGTTAGATAAACGTTCCGCTTCTAGAGATTTAAGTGTAGCGCGAGCATTTTCCAACTGTGCCCTCGATGCCTGGGCAGCAGCATCAATACTACTAACTGCTGCTTGTTGCTGTCTGGGGTCTATTTGGATAACTGCTGCTCCTGTTGCAATTGGATCTCCCGATCTGACAAATATCTGAGTGACTTGACCTTGAATTCTCGGCTGGAGCGTTACGGAACGCCGGGACTCAAGACTGGCAATAAAATCTGTACTATCGTCAATTGTGCCGACTTGTACTGGCGATAACTTTACTCTTACCCCTGGAGCTTGAGCAGCAGATGAAGGTTCTTGGTTTGTAGGAGTGAGCAAACGCCAAACTACCGCTGTTCCACCCCCTATAACTAGTATTAAAGCTATCAATAACCGAAGCCACCGCCGTTGTTTGGGGGGTGGCTCGTATGAGGTTTGTGGAAGATTGTCTCCAAAATCAGTTTGTGGCTCAGGGGATGTCATGGCTTACAGGCAACCTAAGAACAACTTAAAAAATTAACTAGTTAATTAGAACTGAATCAGGATTTAAAGTTTGAAATTATAAATTACTAATTTAGCATGAGGTACTTTGACAAATTGTATGGTAGTTCATTCAAACAAATATACAGCTTTAGAGGTTTTCTACAATCTACCCAAAGGTGAGTGATCGAATCTAGTTTACAAATCAAGCGATCGCATTGTATTTTCAAATATTGCGTAAATTATTCTAATATTGCTATGACTAAATGCTTTCTAATTTCGTAATTCTTGAGCAAATCGGAGTCTTATATGCTACTTTCGACACTGCGGCTACTCCTTCAGAGAACTCATCAGGGTAGCTACGAAGAGCGCGTCTACACGTCAGCAGAGCACAAGAGCAGAGTGGCTGCGGTTCAAGTCGAGTCCGTTAGCATAGCGTCACCCGTACTGCTAAAGCAGAACCCGCAGGGTAGGGGAATTCGTAATTAATAAACACAGAACAAGGTTTGATACAAGCGGTTTATAATTGGTTGTGCCCAGTTTAACAATAATTGCTCTAGTTTAAGCGCTAAAAAGCCATGACCAATGACTCTTTTACCATCTAAAATCTAAAATGACACCACTTGCTACAACTTTGAAAACCAAAGTAACACATGGCTAAAAAATCCTAAATTCAAAAAAATATTACTCTGTTACAAAAATCATACTTCTAACAATTTGCTCTCAAAGTAAATTATGCGTACATGATAGCAACATCTGCTCAAAGGCTTTGGAAAGTGCAGTTTGAAACCGCTGTCGATGCTTGAGTTTGAAAAAAGGTCGCACTATTTCTACGATCGCACCATGACGCTCTCTATTATCAATAATTTTAATTGCCCGTAGAGTTCCAAGTAGTATTTCTTTTTTGACCATCAACTCAGAAATTCCAATTGCACCTGCACCATTCTCAATAGCGGCTTTTGTCATTTCCCCACTGTTAAACACTAAAATTACATTCAGTTCGCCCAGATTGATGCCCCAATTTTGTAAGGCTTCCTCAAACCTTTGCTGGGTTCCAGACCCAGGTTCTCGCATGACCCAAGGAGTTTGAGTCAGTTGCGTTAACTCAATTTCTCCCCGCTCAAACCAAGGGTGAGTTTGACCGACAACGATTTGTAAGCGATCGCTCCCCACAATTTCATACTCTAGAGTATTCTGAAGCGCTGGCTTAATATCTCCCTCTACCAAACCCAAATCAAATTGTCCCATCGCTGTTCCTGTACAAATATCTTCGGTATTGGCGAGAGTACAGTCAATCTGGATATGAGGATATTGGCTCTTAAACTCACTAATCTTGCTTGGCAGCCAGTAGTTACCAATTGTCAGACTCGATCCTAATTTCAATTCACCTCGTTGCAGATTGTTCAATTCCCGCAATCCTCGTTCTGTCAAGGAGACTTGATCGAGAATTTTCTGTGCTTCCACTTGCAGTAACTTCCCAGCTTCAGCAATCTCAACATGGCGACCAATCCGATGGAACAGTTTGACTCCGTATTCTTGCTCTAAGTTGTGGATTGCTGCACTGACAGCTGGTTGCGTAATATAAAGCTCTTCAGCTGCACGGGTAAAGTGTAGATGTTCTGCCACGGCTATAAAGATTTTTAGCTGCTCAAGCGTCATCCCTGCCATTTAAAGTGTCCTAAAAAACTAATGTCAAAATTCAATCATTTACATTTATCATTTTGACAAAAAAAAGCATTTGATTCTATCGATTAGTTTGCCTAAAGTATAAATCAAGCCTTTAGCACCTGGCCAAACGGCTAAGGCAGAGATTGTAAATTCCAGTCGAGCGAAGAAGCAAAGCGCGAATAAGCGATCGCTCGTATACACCCCGCAGAGAGTTCTAAAACAAACCTCTTCCCCAAGCTTTGTTCAACACAACCGCACCTAACAAGTGTCTGCGGTCAGGGCTGTGCATAACAGCGATCGCTCGGCAATTATTAAGGAGATAAATATGAACAGTTGGCTAATTAGTACATTAATTATTGGGATTTCGGCTGCTTTTGCCACCACATTTGACGACAATTTATACTTGACAGCTTTCTTTGGAAAAGTCAACCGCACCTTTCGAGCTAGACATGTTGTTCTTGGTGAATTTCTTGGATTTACTGCACTAGTGTTTGCTAGTCTCCCTGGCTTTTTAGGTGGTTTAATCCTTCCAGAGGCTTGGATTGGATTGCTAGGTTTATTACCAATTTGTATTGGGATCGGTCATCTCTTAAGTAAAGAAGAAGAAGCAGTAGTGCAAACTGTGTCAATTGACCTAACTCCTACCAAATCTCAGTCCCGGAAGAAATCACTATTGGCAACTCTGCGCGATCCCCAAACCTATCGCGTTTCCGCAGTCACCATTGCTAATGGAGGAAACAACATCGGAATCTACGTGCCGTTGTTTGCTAGTAGCAATCTCCCAAGTTTGGGGTTAATTTTGTGTGTTTGCTATATGACTGTTGGGGTGTGGTGCTTCCTTTCTTACAACTTGACTCGTAATCCTCTGATGGCTCCTGTTCTCGCTCGCTATGGTCGCAAAGTCTTCCCGTTTGTGTTGATCTGGGTGGGATTCTCCATTCTTATGAAAAGTGGCTCATTTCAACTTTTACCTAGTCTGGCAATGTTTTCCCATTAGGCGAACCCTTGGTTAAATTATTACCTTATACCGATTTTGGAGCCACTGCGTTGCTTTGGTTCTCAAAGTTGTAGCAAATCGTGTGATTTTGGATTGAAAGTCCTGATTACAAGACTTCGTTAGTGGATGTATAGTTATATGCCGCTTATAAGTTCATTAGCTTGACTGCGATCGCACACTTTCTAACTGAACATGGCAATACTTTTGTTACTTATATCTTGATTGTTTCGGGTGTCTTTATTATTAATGTGCATCATCTATAATTTTGTAATTGTTGACATTCAAAAGTCAAAAACTTCAAACAGTATAATTAATTTCTGAAAATTTCCTAATATCAATTCACATGGCATAAGAGCTAAAATCAGAGAATAAATTGGCTTTTTCTGGCAACAATATCTTTTCTTGGGGTTAATTTTTTTGATTTTTAATGATAATAGGCTTGTTTTATTTAGATATCTGCACTACAATAAACTTTGAAAAAATGAACAAACATATCAAGTATATTTCGGTAGTGCAACTATCTCAGTTGATGCAAATTATCTGGAGAGAGATTTGCTACTACCTTGGTATTGTTTTAAGAGAGGCTTCATTGGGGATAAGGGTGTTATTGATGCAGTTGTTGAAACCTAAAGAAGAAGACAAGGATAAGAAAAAGCCAGGACGGCTGAATCCGTCGAGAATACGAGATCACCTGGCTAATGAGCGTACCTATCTTGCTTGGATGCGGACGGCGATCGCTCTGTTAGGTTTTGGTGTCGTTATTGTACGTCTGCGTGCCTTCCAAGTACCCTTAGTACCTCGTCCTGGCACTGGCTGGAAGCTAGGCTTAGTCTTCTCACTGGTAGGTTTGATCGCGGTGTGGCTGTCAACGGCACACTATTTCGCTGTTCGTCGTGATATTGAAGAAGACACCTATGAACCTACAGACCGTTGGGTACTCCTGTTCAGTCTCGCCATCATGATTCTGGGTGCTGGGGTAATTTATTTTGTTTTTACAAGTCCTTTAGATCCATTAAGTCCAGTCATGCCTGAGTAATTTTTGGGTCATAGATTTTATTTATGATCCAAAAATTATCCCAAAATTTATGGAGTAAGATAAAGTTTTATCTTATTAGATGTCGTATGAGGGACACGAGCCTAAACGAAACGAAAGTAGTTTTCATTGAGACTTAGACCTGTAACTCCTTGTACAACACCAATGAGTAAGTCTGTTTCTTGGTCAATATATATACCTGTGCCTTGTGGTAAACCTTCAGGAACCGAACATGAGACATATTGAAATAATGGAGCTTCTGAATCAGAGTAACCATCTGCAAGTTGGATAATGCTTACAGCAGTTTTTAGTAATTAGACCACAGCTGAGATGGGCAATGGGGAGTAATGGAGTTCAATTACTTGAAAAGCGCTGTAATTATCACAATAAAAGTTGTTTTTGAATGAATCTGTTATAAATAACGAAATCTAAAAATATTTACTTGGGCAACTTGGTAGGATTCGACCTTTGGGGAATGGTACACAATCAGATGTCCTAATAGGCTATTGGAAATCAACCCTTCAGGATATGTATGCCCGCAGTCCGTTACATTCCCGAGCCGCTGTTGCAAATTGATGGTACTAATGCTTCCACTGATTTGCTTAACGACATTTTGCAAATCTCTGTAGAAGAGAGTCTTCACCTACCGGGAATGTTTACTTTGATTATCAAAAATGATTACTTCCCCGGACGCACAGAAGAAAAGACTTGGCGACACCAGAGCTTATTTGCAATTGGTAAAAAGATTAAAATTGGTTTCGTCTCTAGTACCACAGAAAACGTAGACTTTGAAACTGCGGAACAGGGCTATGTATTAGATGGGGAAATTACAGCCATAGAAACAGAGTTTACTGAAAAGTCTCAGGCTCCAATCGTTATTCGTGGTTATGATATTTCCCACCGCCTGCACCGAGGACGTTATAATCGCTCCTTCCAGAACGTGACTGATAGTGATATCGTCAATCAGATTGTCGGAGAAACGGGAATTGCAACTGGCGCGATCGCCTCTACTAGTATTATTCATGATTATGTCTTTCAAGAAAATCAGACCAACATGGAGTTTCTGCGGGAAAGGGCAGCTCGTTTAGGCTTTGAACTATATGTTCAAGATGGCAAGCTCAACTTTCGCCAGCCTGCACAAAATCAATCCCTAAGCCTTAAATGGTTGGAAGACATCCATAACTTCCGCGTTCGAGTTACCAGTGCAGAACAAGTCAGTTCTGTTGAGGTGCGGGGTTGGGACTACACTACAAAGCGGCCAATTGTTTCTACAGCATCAACAGAGCAGGTAATCACTAATACAGAAAATGGCACAGGCAGTAAAACCAGCACTAAGTTTAGCATTCAGCCGAAGATGATCGTCGTGGATCGGCCAGTTTTTAGTGCCAACGAAGCCCAGAAAATGGCTCAAGCTCTGTGTAATGAACTTGGAGGAGAATTTGTCTATGCTGATGCCAAAGGTGAAGGTAATCCCTACCTCAGACCGGGAAGGGTAGTGAAGCTTACAGACATGGGTAATTACAGTGGTAGTTACTACGTCACTGAAACTCGTCACTTATTCCACGAAAGAATTTATACTACAGAGTTCAGTGTACGCGGCTTGCGCTCTGGAGACCTTTTAGCTACTCTGTCACCCCAAACGCACCTGCAACCAGGACAAACTCTTTTAGTAGGAATTGTCAGTAATAACAAAGACCCTAAAGGCTGGGGTCGTGTAAGAGTTAAGTTTCCTACCCTGACCGAGGAGCATGAAAGCAACTGGGCTAGAGTTGTGAGTGTCGGAGCAGGCCCTGGTAGAGGGTTTGATTGTTTACCAGAAGTCAATGATGAAGTATTAGTAGCTTTTGAACACGGCGACATCCATCGTCCTTATGTAATTGGTGGTGTCTGGAATGGCACGGATGCACCACCGGAAAATGTGAATGATACAGTCGTTAACGGCAAAGTGCGCCTACGTACTTTTAAAACCCGCGTTGGGCATAAACTACAGTTTGTGGAAGAAGATAAAGGTACTAAAAAAGGTGTTTATCTTCAGACTACAGACGGTCATAATTTTCGACTGAATGATAGTGAGAAATTTGCAGAATTGGAAACTACTGGAGGTCACAAATTTCGTTGTGATGATAGTAATAAAACTATCAGTTTAACTTCAACAGGTGATATTACAGTTAAATCTGGAACCACTGGAACAACTAAAAAAATTAGTGTTAATGGTGGCGAAATTGCTCTAACTGCAACTCAAAAAATTACCTTAACTGTAGGGGCTACTAGTATAGAACTGGCTCCCAGCGGTATTACGATGAGAACGACTGGAACTGTTAGCGTGCAAGCTGGCAGCTCAATAAGCGTGCAATCTGGGGGTTCATTGAGTATCAATTCTGGTGCTTCTATCAGTGCTAGTGCTGGTGCTTCAATTAGTGCTAATGCTGGCGCTACAGTTAGCATTAATGGTGCTGCTACGGTAGGTATTATGGGTGGGTTAATTCGGCTAAATTGCTAATAGTCAGTTGTTAATTATCATTATTTATTCAAGGAAGATTTATTATGTTTCCAGCAGCAAGACTTACCGATTTAACTGTGACAGGCGATCCAATTACTGCGCCAGGAGTGCCAAATGTGTTGATTTTGAGTTTACCCGCAGCTTGTGTTGGCGACCTTGTGGTAGGGCCGGTTGTGACTGGAAGTATTGTTATGGGTTCTTTCACAGTCTTGATTGGTGGACGACCAGCAGCGCGGGTGACATCCCAGGTAGCTGGAGCTAATACTATTACTGGCGTACCATTAACTACTGTTGTGGGAATAGGTGCGCCAACTGTGTTAATTGGTGGGTGAAGATATTTGCATCTAATACTAATTCGTAATTCGTGAGGAAGTGTGGTCTTGGGGAGACAGCATGGATACTTTCGGATATAAGGGACATCCAATAATTAAATTACTCAATTCCTGCATCCAATACCAGTATCCAATTTCTTCTCCCCCTGTCTCCCCTGCTCCCCTGCTCACCCAAGCGATTGATTATTTTTTGGCGTTGCATAACAGTGGGATGAATTGGGGTAAGCAGGGGAGGCAGGGGAGGCTGACAGGTGTAGGTTTTTTACGTTTTGTTCCTAAAACCCTGGTTTTAGGGTGTAAGGGTGTAGGGGTAGAAGAAATGATGATTAGAGCGTTAGTTTTATAGTCATTACTCATTGCTTGATTAAAAACCTACACTTGTGAG